>CAZWTY010000068.1:0-23959 GCA_964637565.1 uncultured Desulforapulum sp. | reverse complement strand
TCGGTGTTGAAACGGACCGTGATGGCGAATTTTCTGTCTTCGTAGCCCACCTGGTGGCTCATGGTGGGGAAGGTTACCTTGGGAAGGACCGCATGGGCCAGTTTCGCCGCATCCGGATCGATGTTCCGGCTTTTTGCAGGGGCGGTGGTCCGGATTCTGGTCGATCCCGGTTTTTCAGGGGAAAAGGTCTCGAATCGCGGATCGCTTTTTGAAAGCGTGGCGTCGGATTTGCGGAATTCCACGGCAAAGGCGCAGGTTACGCAACAAAACAGGAAAGCCGTAAGGGCCGGCAGGACGGTTTTTTTCATGGAAGTCTCCTCGGGTTTGGTCATGCTCTTGCGGCATGACCCATGAATATCAGGCACCGGACGATGGACTCAATCCAGTATTTTACGAATCTCTTCAACCAGGGCTGAGAGCACGCGGCCCGCCGTTCCCCTGAGAAAATGGTCGCTGACGCTGTGGGTCAGGGGGGTTGGCTCGGGGTTTACTTCGATCACCACGGCGCCGCTGTTTTTCGCGATGACGGGCATCATGGCCGCCGGCTGGACCACGGCCGAGGTGCCCACCACGATCATCACGTCGCAGGTGGAGGCCAGGGCTCTTGACCGTGAAAGGCTCAGGTCGGGAATCATTTCCCCGAAAAAGACGCAGTCGGGCCGGAGAAGGCCGCCGCAGTCACACCGGGGTGGAAGCACGGAAAGATCGATGTCCGAAGAGGGGATCAGGGTGTCGCAGGTCATACACCGCTGCCAGGCGAAGTTTCCGTGGAATTCGATGACGTCCGAGCTGCCGGCCAGCTGGTGAAGGCCGTCGATGTTCTGGGTGATGATGGTGGAAAGCCGACCCATCTCTTCCAGGGCTACCAGTCCGAGGTGGCCCTGGTTGGGTCTGGCCCTGTCCAGCAGGTCCTTCATGCCGGCGAGAAAGCCGCGCCAGACCCTTTCGGGGTTTTTCAGAAAGGATTCGATGTGGGCAAATTCCATGGGGTCGATGGTTTCCCAGAGGCTTCCCTTGCCGCGAAAGGGCGGGATGCCGCTTTCCACGGAAATACCGGCGCCGGTCAGGGAAATGACGGACCTCGCCCTGGCGATGATTTCAGCCGTTTTTTTCAAATCGTCAGGTGTCATGGACCGGCCCCTTTTTTTAGAGGGAAAAAGAGACGTCAAATCCGGCGGCAAAGCAGTTCAGGGATGAGTTCCGGCTTCGGATGTGGTTCTGGCAGGACTCCACGATGTCGTCCATGTCCGCGTCGCTTCGTTCGGAATTGATGTGGAAAAGCCCGAGGTTCTTCACCCCGGCGTCGATGGCCATGTCAAGGACATCGGTGTAGAGGCTGTGGCCCCAGCCCTGTTTTGTCCGGTACTCTGCCGCGGTGTACTCGGCGTCATGGAACAGCAGATCCACGCCTTTGCAGAAGGCCATGTAGTCGGCCCGGGTAACCCCCCCGGGATGGGCGAAACCCAGTTCGTTGTCCGTGAGGAACACGAAGGTGTGGCCGTCTTCGGTAAACTTGTAGCCGCAGCCGCCGTCCGGATGGTTCAGCGGGATGGACTCCACAGTGACCGATCCGATGCGGAAGGTTGCAGGGCAGCTGTCCACATAGCGTATCGTGGCCCTAAGATCCTCGTAGGGTACGGGGAAGTTGGGGGGTTTCATCAGGTTGGTCAGCATGCTGGCGATGTATTCATCGGGAAAAGGGCAGCGGTAGACGTTGAGTTCCGTCCGGTCCATGAAAAGGGGCTTGAACGAGGTGAAGCCGATCATATGGTCCCAGTGGGCGTGGGTGAAGATCAGGTTGTAGCTGAAACGGTTTTCCTCCACCAGGCGGTTGCCGAGTCTTCGAATACCTGTTCCCGCGTCGACGATGATGATATCGTCGTTCTTTGTCCTGATCTCAACACAGGTGGTGTCACCGCCGTATTTGACAAATTCTTTCCCGGAAACCGGTATGGAGCCCCTTGACCCCCAGCATGTGATATGCATGAAAGACCTTTCAGGTATCGGTTGTTATGGCATTAACACGAGTCCGTCAAACGGATATCACGCCCTTCATAAACCCGGCAGGATAAAAAGCCTCTGCATCAGCCTTTTTTCATGTGTTTGGACTAACATCTATCATAATAAAAGGCTTTTCGTCCACTACTTCTTTTCCGGCTTTTGAAAAAACCTTTCAGTGTTTTATCAGGATATTAAAGCTTTTACAGTTGTTCGGCCAGGTACTTTCCGAGGGTTTCCAAGGACCCGGAATAAAAATGATCGGTCCCGGGAATTTCCTTGAATATGGCGTTTTTATTCCAGATTTTCAACAGGTTTTTAATGTGGGAGGGGCTTGCGTAGGCGTCATGTTCTCCCGTAACCACCAGGCCAAGGGATGGGGCCTGGCCCAGGTGACCGAAGTCCATGAAGTCAACCGGTGGCGAAACAAGAACCAGCTTTGTAAAAACAGGGTGTTCGCAGGCGACCGCCAGATTGACGTAGGCTCCGAAGGAATATCCGGCAAGGTCGATGTCCGTGTAACCCTGGTCTTGGAGAAACAAACGCGCGGCGAGCACGTCGTTCATCTCGCCTTTCCCGTCGTCGTGGACCCCGCCGCTCCGGCCGGTGCCCCTGAAGTTGAACCGAAGGGTGGCGTATCCTTTGGAGGCATAGACCCGGCGGATTTTTTCCACCACCCCGTTGTCCATGTCTCCCCCCATAAGGGGGTGTGGATGGGTGATGATCACCGCCCTGGTCCCTTCGGTCTTTACGAACCGGCCTTCCAGGGTGAACCCTTCAACGGGAATGGTGACGCGGTTTTCCATGCTACTCCTTTTTAGGGGCGGATGCCCGGCTCCGGGTCAGGAGGGCCACGATCTGTTCGCCGAACTCCCGTTTCTGCCAGTTCTTGAGGCCGGGGACCTGGTCGAGTTCTTCCATGGTTTTCGGATTTTTCATGGCCAGTTCGGTGAGCAGGGCCTTGTTGAACAGGATCGGCGGGTCGATGCACAGATCCATGGCCACCTTGTCACGCCACTCTTTCAGGCGGTCGATGCGTTTGGGGACATCGGGGCGGATGGCCTGTTTTTTCTGCCTGGGGTACTGTGGCAGGCTGGAATCCGGAACTTCGCAGGCCTTCCTGATTTCAGCCAGAATGTCCTGGCCGTAGGTGTCGGTCTGGCGTTCGCTGAGAATCCGGGTTTGTTTCAGTTCGTCCATGGTCCGGGGCCTCAGTCTGGCGATGTCGATAAGGGCCGAGTTGCTCAGAACCTTGAACAGGGGCCTGTCTTTTTTCTCCGCGATTTTCATCCGAAAGATCAGGAGGTGCTCCAGAGCCTCCAGGGTCCGCCTGTCCAGCCGTCCCGCTCCCTTGACCTTCAGAAACAGGGGGACGCCGTTGGTGTCGGGACAGCGGACACGGCTCAGGATCTCACATTCCTCCCGGACCCATGAGTCGCGGCCTTTTTCCCTGAGCTCCCTGTCGAGGATATCCGCCAGGGACAGGAGATGGATCACGTCTCTTGCCCCGTATTCGATCATTTCCGGTGACAGGGGTCGCTGGGACCAGTCTTTTTTCTGGAAGGATTTGTCCAGGCGGACGTTGAACCGGTGTTCCAGGACAGAGCCAAGGCCTGTTTCCGTGATCCCGAGAAACCGGGAGGCCAGCTCCGTGTCGAACAGGTTGTGGACCTCGTATCCGTAGTCCCGGTTCAGGGACCGGATGTCGTAATCGCTGCCGTGAAATATTTTTCGTATCTCCGGGTTGGCGAAGACCTCCGCCATGCAGGACATGTCGGGAATTTTCAGGGGGTCGATGACCACGGTCCGTGTGTCCGACGCCATCTGGATCAAACAAACTTTTTCTTTGAAATGGAACATCGAGTCTGCCTCGAGATCCACGGCGATATGTCGGGCTTGTGCAAAGGATCGTGAAACCTCTTCAAGGTCGTCGACATGATCGATAAAACTAAAATTCAGCATTCGAATATCTTTCAAGCCTGGTCATACATCTCGGCTATCCAAGACGAGACGCCCGCCGGGGCGGTTGTTTTGAACTTTTTTCAATCAGCATGAAACCTGTATCATTTTTTTATGACTTATTCAAAAAAATCTTTGGCTATCCCGATGAATTATAAAAGATTTTCAATGCACCCGAAGCTTAAGGATTTGACTTGACCCTTGGCCCTGTTTACCTTAGATTGTTCACACATTATCGGGAAGGAACTGAAACACAACGAAGACGCGCGGTTCCCAAGGGCATTGCACTTGATGACACCGGGCGCGGCAAAGCGGGATACAGATGATCACGATTACATTACCAGACGGCAACAGCAAACAGTTCGACGGGAACCCCACCGGACTCGATATCGCCTTGAGCATTTCCGAAGGCCTGGCTAGAAATTGCGTGGCGGCCGATGTGGACGGCACGCTGATGGACCTGAGCCGGCCCATCGACCATGACGCCCATGTCCGGCTGCTCACGGTGAAGGACCCGGAGTCCCTGGAGATCATGCGGCACAGCGCGGCCCATGTCATGGCCCAGGCCGTGTCACGGATTTACGGCGACGCGAAACTGACCATCGGCCCTGTGGTGGACGACGGTTTTTACTACGACATCGACATGTCCCCTGTTTCGGAAGAGGATTTTCCGAAAATCGAGGCGGAGATGAAAAAGATCGTCGACGAAAAGATGCCTTTTGAACGGAGGATGGTCAGCAAAGAGGAGGCTCTGGACTTTTTCAAGGACGATCCTTACAAAATTGAACTGATCCGGGACCTTGCGGACGGCACGATTTCCCTGTACCGGCAGGGGGATTTCGTGGATCTTTGTCGCGGCCCCCATGTGCCCCACACCGGCATGGTCAAGGCCTTCAAACTGATGCGTGTTTCCGGCGCCTACTGGCGGGCGGACCAGACCAAGGCCCAGCTCCAGAGGCTCTACGGAACAGCCTATTTTGACAAGAAGGAGCTGGCCCAGTACCTTCACATCCTCGAAGAGGCGAAAAAAAGGGACCACCGGAAACTCGGAACCCAGCTGGACCTTTTCAGCTTTCACGACGTGGCTCCGGGCATGCCCTTTTTCCACGCCAAAGGCATGGCCATCTGGAACGCCCTTCTCGACTACTGGCGTGAGGAACACCGGGCCGCCGGCTATGTGGAGACCAAAACCCCCATCATGCTGGACCGGAGCCTCTGGGAACGGAGCGGACACTGGGAAAACTACCGGGAGAACATGTACGTCTCCACCATCGACGATTTCGATTACGCCATCAAACCGATGAACTGTCCCGGTGGCATGCTGCTGTACGGGAACACCCGGCACTCTTACAAGGACCTGCCCATCCGGGCCGGTGAAATCGGACTCGTTCACCGCCATGAACTGAGCGGTGCCCTGTCCGGCCTTTTCAGGGTCCGGGCCTTTCACCAGGACGACGCCCATATCTTCATGACGCCGGACCAGATCCAGGACGAAATCCTGGGTGTCCTTAACCTGGTGGACAGGATCTACAGCACCTTCGGCCTGGGCTTTCACCTGGAGCTGTCCACGCGGCCTGAAAAATCCATCGGCAGCGACGAGGCCTGGGACATGGCCACCCGCGGCCTCCAAGGCGCCCTGGACGCCTGCGGCAAGGAGTACCGGATCAACGAGGGAGACGGGGCGTTCTACGGACCGAAGATCGACATCCACATCAAGGACGCCATCGGAAGAACCTGGCAGTGCGGAACCATCCAGCTGGACATGAACCTCCCCGAACGGTTCGACCTGTTCTACATCGGCCCGGACAACGAAAAACACCGGCCGGTGATGATCCACCGGGTGATCTACGGTTCGGTGGAGCGGTTCTTCGGAATCCTGGTGGAACATTACGCCGGCAGGTTCCCCCTGTGGCTGGCGCCGGTCCAGGCCGTGATTCTGCCCATGAACGACGACCTGGTGTCTTACTCGGCCACGGTCAAGGCGGCTCTTGAAAAACACGGCCTCCGTGTGGAACTGGACGACCGGACGGAAAGCCTGAAAAAGAAGGTCAGGGAAGCCCAGATCCAGCACATCCCCCTGATCATCACCCTGGGTGAAAAGGAACGGGAGTCCGGAGCCCTGTCCGTGAGAACCCTGGACGGCAATGTGAGATACAATGTGGGAATGGACGAGCTGATCGACAAGGCCCTGGGCCATATCAGGGAGAAACGGTCGGATCTGGCCATCGTGTAGGCTATGGACGAAAAACGCAAAGCCCTCATATCCTGGGTCCAGCTCGGACTCTACTGCGCCCTGATCCTCGGACAGGCCACCCTTCCGCTCCCGATGAAGCCTTTTCATCACGCGGACAAGGTGGTTCATTTCCTGGCCTACGGGGTTCTGGGGGTGCTTGTGTTCCGCGCCCTGCGTTTCCTCCCGTGGGGTGACCGGCTGGCTTTCCGTGTGATCATGGCCATAGTCATTTCCGGTCTGGTGGGACTTTCCGACGAAATCCTCCAGGTGTTCGTTCCCACCCGGACCCTGGACAAGGACGACCTTTACTACGACGTGGCGGGCTGCTTCACCGGGATCATGGTGTACATTCTCTACAAGATCAACAAAAAAAGGGCCACATCCGATGAGCGCGTCCCGGTGAGACGGATCGTCACCCGGCCTGATTTCGACGGGATCGTCTGCGCGGCTTTTCTTCTCGATTTTATCCCCGAAACGGAAAAACAGGGCATCCGCTGGCTGGAACCGGGTTGGATCCAGAACAGGCAGGTGACCATCGAAAAAGGGGATATCCTCGCCAATCTTCCCTACCATGAAAACTGCGCCATGTGGTTCGACCACCATGTGACCAACCGGATTGAAACACCGTTTGAAGGGGCCTTTGCCATCGAACCCTCGGCGGCCCGGGTGATCTACGACCATTTCCGGGAACAGGCCACGGAAAAACACCATGAGCTTGTGGTTCAGGCCGACAAGATCGATTCGGCGGATTTGACCGAGGCGGAGGTTCTGAGGCCCGAGGATTACCCCCATGTCCTCCTTTCCATGACGGTAAGCGGACGGCGGGAGGCTGACGAACCTTACTGGAACAAACTGGTGGACCTTCTGCGGAAAAACAGCATCGAAGACGTGATGCGTGATCCGGATGTCGCGGAACGCTGCGAAAAAGTGGTCGGGCAGAACAGGGCCTACCGGGAACTTCTCCTGTCCCATACCCGGCTCTGCGGTCATGTGGCCGTGACCGATTTCAGAACCTGCAACACCGCCCCCGAGGGCAACCGGTTTCTGGCCTACAGTTTGTTTCCCGAGGCCGTGGTCAGCGTGAAAATCCGCCATGACCAGAAGGACCGGAATTATGTGGTTTTGTCCGTGGGGCACAGCATCTTCAACAGGAACTGCAAGGTCAACGCCGGAGCCCTTTTGTCCCGCTACCACGGGGGAGGCCATTTCGGGGCCGCAGCCTGCCGTTTCCCTTCAAGTTTTGCCGAACGCTACATCTCCGAAATCATCGCCACTCTGGAAAAGAACGAGCCCCTGGACCAGGGCGAGGCGTGAGCGGCGGTATGGCACTGACCGATCTGATTCACGCCCTGTCTGAACTGGAAGACGCCATGGACACCTGCAACCGTTGCGGGATGTGCCAGGCTGTCTGCCCGCTTTTCAGGGAAACGGGGAGGGAAGGGGACGTGGCCCGGGGAAAGATCGCCCTGCTCAACGGCCTGAGACAGGATCTGCTCCACGATCCCGGCCGGGTCATGGACCGGCTGGACCGCTGTCTTCTCTGCAACGCCTGTGGGAGAACCTGCTCGAGAAAGCTGGACCTTTCCACCATTTTTCTCAAGGCCCGCCTGATCCTGACAGATTACCAAGGCCTTCCGTTTTACAAAAAACTGATTTTCCGCCCCCTTCTCCGACATCCCGTGTTGTTCGACCGGGTGGCCGTCCTTCTGTCGGACTTGCAGCGCTGGATTCCGGAAGGATGGAAGAAAAATGGAAGCGTGGTGCTGGCAAGAATCCTGCCCCTTTTTAAAAACAGGTCTGTTCCTAAACTGGCGATTCGGTCTTTCCGGCATATGGCAAAGAAAACAGGCGTGAACCCTGCCGCTTTGGCCTCGCCTTCCAGGACGGTGGTTTTTTTCACCGGATGCCTGATCGACAAAATGCTGCCCGAGGTGGGAAAAGCCTGTGTTCAGGTTCTGAACAGGGTTGGGATTTCCGTTCGTTATATCGACCAGGAAGTCTGCTGCGGCATTCCGGCCCTGGCTTCCGGGGACAGGCTGGGTTTCGAGTCGCTGGTGAAGCACAACCTTGTGCAGATGTCCGGTATGGAGAGTGATGCCATTGTCACGGCCTGTGCCACCTGCACCACCACACTCCACGACCTCTGGCCCCGGATGATCGAGTATGGTCACCCTCTTGACGGACCTGTGCGGAGAGTCTCGGGACAGGTCATGGATATCCTGGATTACACCCTGACCCGGACGCCTTTAACCGATCTTCTTTCACAGTCAACAAGCCGGGAAACGATCTGCAAGACAAGAATCCTGACCTACCACGAACCCTGTCATCTCAGGCAGGGCGATCTTGGGAAAAGAATCCGGACCATGCTGGGAAGCCTTCCCGGCTATCGTTACGTGGAAACACGGGATCCGGGGAGGTGCTGCGGTATGGGAGGGAGTTTCGGGCTTGCCCACGCTGATCTGTCACGCCAGATCGGTGAAAAGAAAGCCCGGGATATCGTGGATTCAGGCGCGGAAATCGTGGTGACGGCCTGCCCGGCCTGCATGCTTCAGTTGAAGGACATGCTGGCGCGTATCGGTCCCCGGGTCGAGGTCCGCCATATGATGGAAGTCCTCGCCGATGTTCTCGGCTCAGAGTGAAAACTGAAGGTACTTGATCGTTTTTCCCGCCGTGAGATACCGTTTTTCGTAGGTGGTCTGGATGGAGGTGATGTCCGTTCCCGCCAGATCGGAATTGTAAAGATCGGCGGTGTGGCGGAGAACCGTGCAGCCATGGTCCACGACGCTTTGCCTTGAAAAATCGTACAGCACCTCGCTGTCCGTTTTCAGGTGGAACCGGCTTCCGGCAACGAACACCTGGCGGTAGAGATCGAGGAAGCGTTTGGAGGTGAGCCGCCGTTTGCCGCTTTCCTGGGATTCGTGGGGATCGGGAAAGGTGATGTAAGCTTCGGAAAAAAACGCGGCCGGGAAATAGGCGGCCAGGCACTCGACCCTGAGGCGCACAAAACAAACGTTCCCAAGGCCCTCGTCTCTCGCCATCCGCGCGCCCATGATCATCCTGTCGCTTTTGATGTCGATGCCGATGAAATTCCGGTCGGGAAATCTCCGGGCAAGGCCCACGGTGAATTCGCCTTTTCCGCAGCCGATTTCCGCCGTGACAGGCAGGTCGTTGCCGAACCAGCTGCGGTCGAACCGGCTTTCCAGGATGAACTGCTTGAAATCGAGAATGGCCGGCTGGATGATATTGGGCAGATCTTTGGCCGCCGCGTACTTGATTCGTTTCTTTTTACCCATGGTCCTTTGTAATCCGCTGTCTTTCCTTGAAAATTCAGATTTTTGAAAAAGACATCACATATCAGGACAGGAGGAAATACGCCAGATAAAAGTTGAATCTTTCATCCGCGACAATGAACGACAACGAAAATTCTTATGTGCAATTAACGAATATTTTTGGTAATGCTTATCAATAAGAGGATAAAGCAGGAATCATCGCATGCTTCAGGACGATTCGGGCAACCGAGTCGTTGTGGCTTCGCTGAAGGGTGCTATGAATATTGGGAGGCAGGACAACTGAGTCAACTAATCATTTATGTGACGGGGATGAATCGAATGCCGCGTACTCCCTTGTGAATACATGAAAAACAGAGTGGTCTATCGTAGAAATTAGGAGACAAGTCATGATAGTTGGCATATCTATAAGAAATTTTAAAGGGATTAGGGAAATCATAAACCTTCCTCTCTCAAGATTTCATGTCCTTGTTGGACCGAATGGTGTTGGGAAAACAACTTTCTTGGATGCTATTGACTTTGTTCGTGACTGCCTGGCCCAGAGCCCCGCAACAGCCGTTGAATCTCGACATATCGCGGATTTTAATGACCTCACCTGGATGAGGCAAGGGGGAACAATTGAAATTGAGCTTTGGCTCGATCTTTCGGACCAACTGCCATCATTGGCTGAAAATTTGATAAACTATCGGCTTGCCATCAAGCAGGACCAGAAGCTTGGTGTTTGTGTGTGCGATGAATTGCTCCGCCAGTATTCAAAAAACTGGCTCCCAAGTGGCAAGACAATTGAATTTAGTCCCAAGGTAAAGCCTAGACGACTATTGGGTAAAACCACAAAAGGGACTGATTTTTACACGCGAGAGAAAGGGACCTACCAGGATTCGTTTAATTTTGGCCCGGATAAACTGACGTTAGCCCTCACCCCTCCTGATGAGGATCGCTATCCTACAGCGAATGCTGTAAGGCGATTTTTGATGCAAGGGGTTCGTTACATTCAACTCAATAGTCCAGCAATGAGATTACCATGTCCCGCCACCCGGCCAACTGATCTGGAATTAGATGGAACTAATTTGGCTCGTGTTGTTGGCCGGCTTCTCGGAGCCAATGGTGGCTTGGGTACTTCTTGGGCGAATGCTGAGTCACCTGTATCTCATTGGGCTGAGCATTTGCGTTACGCCTTGCCTGACCTGGTGAATATTGGATGGGCACGGAGACAGGCGGATAATGCCGAATATCTTATGCTTTGTTACGAGAACGGCCTTGAAGCCCCCAGTTGGGTATTGTCGGACGGCACTCTCAGAATGCTGGCTTTGACTCTTCCAGCGTTTTTACCCCCAGAACCAGCTCTTTACATGGTCGAAGAGCCGGAAAACGGGGTCCACCCGAAGGCTTTGGAGATCATCCTCCGCTCACTTTCTACAGTTCCAAGTTCACAGACGTTAGTGGCTACCCACTCTCCGTTTGTCGTGCAGCAATGTGGTGTTAAACCTCTACTTTGCTTTAGCCGTGATGGCGATGGTGCGCATATTATTGCCGGAACTAATCACCCGATGCTGAAGAACTGGGAGGGCGCACCTGATTTGGGGATCGTATTTGCTGCGGGGGTGCTTGAATGAAAGACTTGCTCTTTTACGTTGCCGATGCCGATGCCCAGGCATTTCTGAACGCACTCTTGAAAAAACCCTTGGCATTAGGTATCCGGCAAATCACTTTCGACATAATGCGGCACCCTCAGAGAGATTCCGGGATGGTACAGACTGGTTCTGAACTGGCAAGGATGAATAAGGGGAGATATCTAAAAGCTATTCTTGCATGGGACCACCACGGTTCCGGTCGTGACCATAAACAATCACCTGAACAGGTGCGTGATGAAATTCAAAATAAACTCGACTCCTATACTTGGAGCGAAAACAGCTCAGTCACTATTTTTGTACCTGAGCTGGAACAATGGCTTTGGCATTGCGAGAACGCATTGCTTAACTATTGTGGCATATCAGTAGGCCAGTTGGAGACTTGGCTTGCGGAATGTGCTGGAAAGCTCGGCAAGTCTGTTCAGACGCTCAAGTCAGAACAACCTAAAGAACTTTTTGAATATCTGATGCGTGAACGTCTCAGACGAACCATTTCACCAAGAGATTTTTCGGAAATAGGCAAACGTGCGGGTGTTAACGGATTGATGAATTGTGATAGTTTTCGTTCGATCGTTGATGTTTTGCGAGCTTGGTTCCCTCAAGGAATGTAGGATTTCCTGAACAAAATATCCCTCCCCCATAATCAGATCTTTATGCGTAGTATCGTTCAAGGAAAGCTGAGATTGTTGTTCGAATATTCCACTCCTCAACTGGCGTAGACGATGTTCACCGAAAGGGGATCGAAGGAGAAGTTGCCGGGAACCGGGAGGATGTGCTGGCCGTGGACGGTGAGCCAGCTCTGGTCGGGTTTGAGACCCCGGAGTTTTCCGTTTTTCGGGAAGGAGGCGTGGGGGGTGTGGTCGTAGGTGACCTGGAACAGGCAGATCCCGTCTTTTTCCTCGTAATCCACCAGGTAATTCCTGGAGAATTTGTCCAGGTTCATGTGGTGTTCTTCGGCGATTTCCATCATTTCAGTCAATGTGAGCCGGAGCAGAACGGTTTTGGTGTGACCCCGCTCGGAAAACCGGAGAATGGAACGGGATTCGCTGCTGCACACGTAAACCGTCGAAATAAAAGGAAGCCGCTTCAGGTACTGTGCCGCCACACCGGCTGCAGTCCGCCTTCCGCCGGCCATGACAGGGAGGTTGTAATACTCGAAAAACTTCTTCTGAACGTCTTCCGCGTATTTGTCGCCTTTCTCGTAAAGGTCCTTGAGAATGTAACGCAGGTCCCTGCCCAGTTCTTCCGCCGCGTCGGCAATGGGCCAGTCGACCCTGACATGGTAATGGGAGATGCCGTAGCGGTCTTTGCCCTTGATCGAATCGTCCCGCTGGAGCAAGAGGGCGTAATCCACGTCAAGGAGGCCGGTCATGAAGTTTTTGAACTTCACCGAGTCCAGGTATTTCTGGTTCCTGTCAAAATCGTCGGTGAGGGAAAGAACGTCCGAGGCGATGAGGTTGGTCTTGGTGACTTTGTTCACATCGAAAAAGCGGATGTACTTCTTGCATTCCGGAGGAATCACGTCTTCGGCGAAAATCAGGAGAAAGCTGTTCACCGGATCGTATTCCATGCCGGGGATACGTGCCCTGGGCTTGAGTTCACGGCGTTCGACGAAAGGAAAGGGGATGTCTTTCAAACGGAAATTCTTCAAAGAGTCGATCAGGCCGTAAGAGAGCACCATCTGATCCAGGTCATCCCGGAGCAGTTCGTAGTAGGAACGCCTGAGCTTGTTGGCCCGGCTCAGTGTCTCTCTGTAAGGCCAGTGCGGCACGGTGTGATCTCCTGCTTTTCTTTCGGTGGCGGGGCTTTCATTCCTGTCTCAACCTCTGGTTCAGAGGCGTTTTGGAAACAACCGGATATGGTTCCCAAAAAAAATGAAAACCCGCGTCAGATTCACCATGCTGTCACGCGATTGGTTTCCCGCCTGCGGGGGACTGAACAACGTGGGGAGTATTCCCCCCCAGGCGGGAAATCACTTGCGTCGGCACTGTCCCATGATGGACAGCGAAGGCAGATCATTGAACCCCGGAAGGGGTTGGGATACTGCGGAGCATGGCATGATTTTTCGATAAACTACCATGATTCAGGGTGCTGTGGAATGTTTTTTTTCTGGTGGAGGGAAAAAACAGAGGTCGCGAAACCTGAATGGCGGCCCAATGACCGGTTGATCTGAAAAAAATTCTGCTAACACCGCGGGAGGCGGCGTGAATGGTGAAGGAAGACAACAAGCCCCATGCACCGATCCGGACAACGGGTCGGTGCATGGGGAAATTAAACGGAACCTTTAAAAAATCAGTCGTTTTTCTCGGCTCCAACCACCTCGACGACGATTTCAGGTTCAACGTCTTTGTACAGACGGATGGGCACTTTGTAAGATCCGACTTCCTTGATGGGGTCCGCAAGGAGAACCATGCGCTTTTCAACGCTGACTCCCTGGGCTTTCAGGGATTCCACGATGTCGTTGATGACGATGGAACCGTAGAGACGGCCTTCGTGACTGACTTTTGCGGTCAGGGTGCAGACCACGCCTTCGATCTTTTTGGCCATTTCCTGAGCAGCTTCCTGCTCCTTGATGATCTGGAGCTCGAGGCGCGCTTTCTGCTGTTCCAAGAGCTTCTTGTTTTGAGGCGTGGCCAGGATGGCCTTGCCCCTGGGAAGGAGATAGTTCCGGGCGTAACCGTCTTTCACGGTCGCCTCGGTACCGATGATACCGATGGTATCGATCGTTTCGGTCAGTATAACTTTAGTTGCCATTTCAACCTCCGCTAAAGGATTGCCCTTCAGGTGTTTTCAAGTCCGCTGCCGGGCCTTGGATTCAGGCCTGTTTAACGGACATGGTCTTTGTTTTATTCATCCCTTGCGCTGTCTGTCAATTTTGGAACACGGTTTCTGAAGTCCGCCCACATGTCGAAAAGACCGACGCCCGTCACCAAAAGATTGACGGGGAACTGAAAGAAGATCAGCCAGTATAGAAAGTACCGGAGGACCGGCGGTATCCGCGTTTTTTTGACAAAGAACGAAACGATGGATATTCCTTGTAAAAAATAAACCATCAGAACGAGGCACATCACGTTCATGCACAGCAGGAACAGGCCCTGGATGTTGACCAGAATCCCCGCTGTTCCGAAAATGGCCACCCACACCAGCTTTTCGGGCGCCTTCCACCGGTCCAGATCATCGAAGTCGGGAATCGGAAGACGGTTGCGTCTCAACAGGGGAAGGGCGATGATCACGTTGACCCAGGTGAAGAAAATCACCATGGCGCTGACCATTCCCGGAAGGACCCATACGACCATGGCCAGCACATCGTCCGGTGTTTCCGCGATAAGCCCCGCTTCCACAAGATACCCTGAGAAGACCTTGAACTTCTGGAACACCAGGTCGAAAATGCCGGTCTGGGCCATGTTGCTGTAAAAGAACAGGGCGAGGCTTCCTGACAGGATCACGGCCCCGCCTGAAAACAGGATGGTTTTTTCGATGGACAGCCCTGATTCGAAGCATTCTCCGATCAGAAGGCCCAGGAACATCCACCCTGAGATGACGACCAGTTCCGATGTGACGGTTTTATTCAGCCACAACAACAGAAAGATCATGATGGCAGGGATGATCATGGCGATCTTCCTGCCCAGCTTAATCCGGTAGTACAGCACGGGAAGGGGAATCAGCCAGGCGGTCACCGCACCGAGGATGAGGAGCAGGGTGAGGGCAATGCCCGAAATCACGCTTCTCGTGACCTGGTGTTTTTGAGCGTCGTACACGGCTGAAATCCTCCTTGCCGGGTCCGGGGGATCAGGCTTCGAAATTACCCACGTAGGGCAGGAGGGCGATGGTTCTTGCCCGCTTGATCGCCGTGGTCAGGCTTCTCTGATGTTTGGCGCATGTTCCGGTGATCCGTCTCGGAATGATCTTGCCGCGTTCGGAGATGAAATATTTCAGGGTGCGCACGTCTTTGTAGTTGATTTCCATGGTGCTGTCCGCGCAGAACTTGCAGACTTTTCTGCGATGGAACGTGCGTTTCACTCTGCCTCGTTTGGGACCCGCGCCTTTACCGGCTGTGCGATTGAATGCCATTATTCTTCCTCCTCACGGCTTTCGTCGGTTTCATCGTCAAATTCTTCGTCATCATCGTCGTCGGAAGCGAATTTCTTTTCTTCGTTTCTGGCGGCTTCGGCTCTGGACGCTTCTTCGGCGGCTTTTCTCGCCCGTGTTTCAGCGAGTTCGACCTTGATTTTTTCCGGATCGGCGTTGTCCTGGAGAATGATGGTCATGTATTTGAGGGTTTTGTCGTCGATGCGGCAGTTACGCTCGATTTCAGAGACAAGTTCGCCTGTTCCGCAGTAGTCGAGCCGCATGTAGTGACCGCGGGTCTTTTTCTTGATTTCGTAAGCCAGGCGTTTACTTCCCCACTCGTCCACCTCGATGATGGCGCCTTTCATGGTGGTGATCAGATCGAGGATCTTGTCGAAACGCTGCTTGCGCTCGTCTTCGTTCAGATCCGGATCTACGATGAAAACTGTTTCATACCGTCTCATGGTACCTCCTTATGGATGTTAAGCCCCTGATGCAACAGGTCAGGAGCAAGGATATAAGAGCGCGACGCTCTTGAAAAAACCATTTTAGATATCACTGAACCTGGCCTTCTGTCAAGCGGGGGATATTAATTTTACAGGGCCATCGCATGTATCCTTGGCGAGGATCTTAACCATTCGGAATCGGTATCGCTATCGGTATCGAAACGTTCTGTAAGAACCCCCACAGCGATCAAAAGGATGTCCGGCTCGTATGGCCTCTTGAACAGGAGCGGTCTGTGAAATGTGAAAATAAAGATTGACAAGTGTAAAAAAAACAGGGATAAACAAAAAAACTGACATGTCAGTCTATTTGTCTTTCAGGGTTGCGGATGAAAGATACCCCATATATTCAAACCTTCAGGAGGAAAAAATGTTTGGTTTTTCCATGTCGAAAGAACAGAAGATGGTCAGCAGGGAAGTATCGAAGCTCGTCAAGGGGCTCGTGACCGATAACGCCCATGAAATGGATGAAAACCGGGAGATCCCCGGAGATGTGATCCAGAAGGCCTGGGAGCTCGGAGCTTCGGTGTCCGCCGTTCCTGAGGAATTCGGAGGCCATGGTATGGAAGATTCCCCCATCGAATCCATCATCGTCCTCGAAGAGCTGGCCTACGGAGACATGGCCTTTGCCGTGGCCGTAACAAGCCCTTCGCTTTTCATCAACCCGGTGAGAACCATGGGCACCGAAGCCCAGAAGAAGAAATACCTTCCCCTTTACTGCAAAGACACGTTCACCGCCGCCACCCTGGCGTTGAACGAACCCCATTTCGGCGCCGATGTGATGACTCTTAAAACCACGGCGGCGAAACAGGGGGGGAATTACGTGATCAACGGGGCGAAATGTTTTGTTCCCATGGCGGATCAGGCCGGTCACATGCTGGTGGCGGCCTCTGTCGACGGCCAGAACAGTCTGTTTATCGTGGCCCGGGACAACCCCGGGGTGACAGTGGGGGAACGGGAAAAGAATCTGGGATGCTATGCCCTTCCCACCTATGAAGTGGAGTTCAAGGACTGCGTTGTGCCGTCGGAAGACCGCTTGGGCGGGGAAGAGGGATGCAACTACAACCTGTTCATCCAGAGAACCCGGGTGGCCATGGCCGCCATGGCGGCAGGTATCGCCAGGGCTTCCTACGAATTTGCCAAAGAATACGCCAAAGGCAGGGTGCAGTTCGGCGAACCCATCGTCAACCGTCAGTCTGTCGCCTTCATGCTGGCCGAGATGGCCTATGAGGTGGACAGTATCCGGCTCATGGCCCAGAAAGCCGCTTCCGAGCTGGCCGCTGGAAAAGACGTGACCCGGTCTTCCTATCTGGCCAAGATGTACGCGGGTGAGATGGCCATGAAAGTCACGGATTTCGGAGTTCAGATCATGGGTGGCCACGGTTACATCCGGGAATACCCGGTGGAACGTTACTACAGAAACGCCAGGGGCATCAGTATCCTCGAAGGCATGGCCATCGTCTGATACCCTGGATATTTAACGATGAATCGCGGCATGAAACCATGCTTTCACCATAGAAGGAGACAACGATGATCAACATTGATACACCGGAAAAAATCGTCAAAATGAAGGCCGGCCTGAACAACCTCGCCAAGGGCATGTTGAGACCCATCGCCAGAAAATACGATGAAGAGGAACATACCTACCCCAAGGAACTCGACGTGTTCCGGAGCATGCCGATCATGGGTAAGAAACCCAAGAAGAACGGCGATGAGAGCAAGGCCAAACCCAAGGACGACGGCGAGGTGAAGGTCGGGCAGAACCTTGGAACCGTGGTGTCCGTGGAAGAGATGTGCTGGGGTGACGCGGCCCTGTTGCTGTCCCTTCCCAACGCCGGTCTCGGCAATGCGGCCATCTCCGCCGTGGCCACTGAAGAGCAGTTGGAACGTTTCGGAAGTAAATGGGCATCCATGGCCATCACCGAACCGGCATCCGGTTCCGATTCCGGTTCCATCCAGGCAACGGCCGAACTTGACGGCGAGGAATGGGTTCTGAACGGGGAGAAAATCTTCGTGACCTGCGCCGACCGCTGTGACGTGGCCGTGGTCTGGGCCAGGGTGAAAGGGGTGGAAGGCTCGTCGGCCATCAAATCCTTCATCGTCGAAAAAGGGACACCGGGTTTCAAACTGGAGCACCTGGAACACAAACTGGGGATCCGGGCTTCGGACACGGGCACCTTTGTGCTGAACAACTGCCGGATTCCCAAGACCAACCTTCTGGGCGGCGATGAAAAGAAGAAGAAAACCGAAGGGTTCAAAGGCGTCATGAAAACCTTCGACAACACCCGCCCCATGGTGGCCGCCATGGCCATCGGCGTTGCCCGGGCTGCCATCGATTTCACCCGTGAAAAGATGGAAGAGGCGGGAATCCAGATAGACTACAGCGCCAATCCCAACAACGTGAGTTCGGTGGTCAGGGATTTCTACATGATGGAGGCCAACCTGGAGGCCATGCGTCTTCTGACCTGGCGGGCGGCCTGGATGGCGGACAACGAGGAGGAAAACACCCTGGAAGCCTCCATGTCCAAGGCCAAGGCCGGACGCTACGGAACCCTGATCACCCAGAAGTGCTGCGAACTCCTGGGGCCCCTGGGGTATTCGAGGAAATACCTGGCGGAGAAATGGATGAGGGACAGCAAGATCATGGATATTTTCGAGGGAACCGGCCAGATCCAGCACCTGATCATCGCCAGAAATATCCTCAAGCTGACACGTAACGAACTGAAATAAAAGTTTTCCTTAGCGGGAAATGCGATCCTGTGTGTAATCTGCATGGAGGCCGGGGCGAGGTTGGAGTGGCTTGCCCCGGCCTTCATCAGATGCCTGTCAATCCGCGGCCAGCACACCGTACTGGCGGATCGCCATTTCCCGGATCAGTTTCTTGTTGAGTTTCTGGACTTCGGTGAGCGGCATCTGGTCGATGATCATCACTTTCTTGGGGATGGCGTAACGGGCCACCCGGGTGGAAAGGAAGGTGATGAAATCTTCGGCCGTCACTCGGTTTTTGAAAGATTCCTTAGGCTGGACACAGATCACCACACGTTCGCTTCCTTCCCGTTCCGAGTCCGGAATCCCCACGGTCGCCGCGTGTTCGATGGCAGGGTGACCGTAGAGAATGTCGTCGATTTCCCGTGAATAGACTTTGTAACCTGATACGTTGATCATGTCCTTCGTTCTGTCCACGATGTAGAAGTATCCCGTGTCGTCGATCATCACCACGTCACCTGTCCGGACGAAACCGTCCTGATCGAGACCGCTTCCCGGTTCAGGCCAGTAACCCAGCATGCGCTGGGGACCGTTGAGACAGAGTTCTCCCACCATGCCGGGTTTCAGGGAATCGTTGCGGCCCAGTTCCGCGCCTGTCCTGACATCGACGAGCTTGACCTCCGTGTCGGGAAAGGGAAATCCCGAGGTGCCGCGTTTTTCCACAAGGCCTTTTTTTCCTTTTTTGCCCTTGCTCAGGTGGAGGACCAGGGCAAGTCCCTTGCAGACACAGTAGCCGACGATTCTGGGGCCGAAGAGGCGCAAAAAGCGGTTGACGATCAAGGCCACGCCGGGAATGCTGTAGTTGAAGCTCATGATACGCTGGGGAAGACGCCCCCCCGCGATCCTCAGGAGAAGGGAAGGGTTCAGGTGGGTGCAGGGCGACATCTCGGACAGGCCGTAACCTTCCATGATGGCGCCACCTGATTTTTCCTCGAATTCCGCCTGGGTACTGGGGGGAAGGGGTGCGGAGCCCGAGACGCCGAGCATGGCGTGGCCTTTCAGTTCTTCTTTGGATATCTGCATGAACTGGGCTGGAACGCCGATCTGCATCAGGGGCCGGTAACGTTTGATCATGGCCACCATGGACGCTGTGTCCCTGGCGTCGGGAACAAGGAGCATGTCGAAGCCCTGGAGGGTCATGGAGTGCATGACCACGTGGCCGTAGGAATGGAAAAAGGGAAGGCCGAGAAGCACGGACACCGCGCCGGTCAGGAGGTTTTTCGAGTTCCCGAAGGCCCATCCGCTCTGGATCGTGTTGGCGTAGATGTTCCGGTGGGTCAGCATGCAGCCTTTGGGCAGGCCTGTGGTGCCTCCGGTGAACAGGATCATTTCCAGGTCCTCGTCCACGTTGAAGGAGATGTCCGGAAGATCGGGCTCCGTGGTTTCGATGAGATCCGTCATCCAGTGTGCGCCGACGAGGCTGAGGGGCTCTCTTTCCGTTTGCGGAGAATCGGAGTAGTCCATGAGCCGGGTGACGATGGTGTGGTCTATCCCACATTTCCGGGCCAGTTTTCCGGCCACTTCCAGGCTGGTGTCCAGGCAGACCAGGGCTTTGGGACGACTCTCCTCGCATTTGTGGCTGAGGATCTTCAGGGGTTCAAGGGAACTGCACGGCACATGGACCAGGCCGGCCTTGGAGATGGCGTAGTCGGCGATGATGTACTGGATTGAGGTGGGCAGAAGGGTTGCCACCCGGTCGTTTTTCCGAAGCCCCATGGCGATGAACGCCGTGGCCAGCCGGTCGGCGTGGTCTTTCAACTGGGGGTATGTCATTTTGAAATTGTGCTGTATCGCACCGGTTTTCTTGAATTTTTTCGCTGCTGTATCGAGGATGTGACAGGCGGGTTTGCCGGGATAGGGTTTCAACGATCGGGGAATACCGAAAACACGGTACTCTTTTTCCCAAGGGACATGGTTCCATTTGCGGGTGAACATGGACTGACCTCCGGTTTTGTTGTGATCTCGTGTTTTGTCGGATGTGGGTGCTGGGGTGAACAAGAATCGCTATTGACATTATTTGTATGATGATAAGGGGAACAAGTCAACATTTTCGTTGGTGTAAATGTACAGGTGTTAAAAAGCTGGGCTGGATTCCTGTCGGTGTTTCCCTGGGATGGAAGGAAATGCCATGTTGCAATTTTCATTGAAAAAGGCTAATTACACCTTGCCTTGCCAAAAGGCAACCGTTTGAAATAATCGGGAAATATACAATTTCCTGAGATGGCTTCATGGGGGATGGCGTGAAAGCGGAAGACAGAAAAGCTCTGATACTCGAATGTGCCAAACAGCTGTTTTCGGAACATGGGTATCACAAAACGCAGATATCGGACATCATCAACCGGGCGAAAATAGCCCGGGGCACCGTGTATCAGTATTTCAAGAACAAGGACGATATTTTTATCACCCTTCTTGAGAACTACTTCGACAAGTGGCAGAAGATTCTCGTCCGGCGTGATTACGAACTGGATTTCAGTGTCATTTCTCCCGTGGATTTCCTCAGGCACCGGATACGGACCACCTTGCAGTTTTTCGCCGAAGACCATGAACTGTGCAACATCGTGCTCAGGATGGGTGTCGGTCTTCATGAAAGTATCGAGACCGTGATCAACCGGCTGGAGCGGGACATTCTCACAATCGTGAAAAACGAAATCCGATTCGGCCAGAAGACGCACAACGTGGATGAGAACATGGACACAGACCTGGTGGCCAGCGTTCTTGGAGGGGCCGTGCTCAAGACGGCCCATTTCTACTTTGTCCAGGAACGGGACCGTTTCAAGGACAAATCGGTGGATGAGATCGCCGAAGGTATCACCCGGATTTTCGCTCCGGGTCTTTTCTCGAAAGGCACCTGGTCCTGAAAGGGTGCTTCAGAAACCCAGCAGAAGAATCATGTTGGAGAAGCTCTCTTTTTCCCTGACTTTGTAACCCACCTCAAGACCGATTTCCACGGGCAGAAGAGAAATCAGGCTGGATTCGGCCCGGAGAGAAGCTCCCACGGAAACACGGCTTCTTTCGGCCCAGTCCCCGGCGTTGAACGTCCCGTCCCATCCCGCGCCCCAGTCTGAAAAAACCGTTCCCTTGAGCCGGTGCACATGGATCAGGCTGAGCCCCCATCCTTTGTCCGGATAGGCGACGGGTACATGGTACTCCAGGGACAGGAGAAGGTTGCCCGGGAGGTTGAGCCCCCCTTCCGGATCGCTGTCCGAGTATCCCCGGGGCAGGCTGAAGTCTTTGTCGAACCGCATGTCTCCCGACTGTTTCTGGAACACACTTTTCAAGGCGAACCCGTCATGCGCGCTTATGGCCGGAAGGTACTGGGTCAGAGAGATCACCGTGTTTTCGGCGTCGATCTCAGAAGAGAGGCCCGAAAGGGTTCGTTCGTGGAGAAGGAATCCTTCCTGTCCCCAGGTGGGCAGGGCATCCAGGGCCGGGGCGTCAGGCAGCCGCCTGGCTTCCCATTGCCCGAAAAACGAGACGGCCTCGTCTTTGTCCCTGTTGACGATCAGTCTGTTGTCGAGACTTTCCAGTTTCTTGTACCGTCCTCCAAGGACCAGTCGGGAAGACACATGATCGGGAATCACCCGGTGGATCATGTTGAATCCGCTGGAAAGCTCGTAGCCTTTTTCCTCGATCCAGAAATCGTAACCTGGAATGGAAATGTCGCTGGCCGTGTTGTAAAGACCCAGGGTGAGATCCGGCCACAGTGAACGGTTGGTCAGGCGGACATCGTAGCCGGTGTGCTTCGATGATGTGCCGTAATCCAGAAAGGCCTGGTAGCTGTTCAGCCCCACAGGATCGCCGCCCAGAACGAACAGCCCGGCGCGGGTGTCCTCTTCGTCGCTCACCAGGTAGGGAATATGGAGAAAAGGGCGGTACACCCGGGTGACATCCATGGAGACCGGCTTCAGGGCGATGTCCGGGGCAAGGCGCGAGAGATCGGGTTCGGGTAGGGTTCCCCCTTCTTTCCCAGCCACGTCTGTTTCGAGCACCGGCTCGAAGGGGACGGTGACAAGGCGGCGGCTTCCCCTGTGAAGATCCAGGAACGCCAGGGTTTTCCCATCGGGAGAAAGCCTGGGGAGCGTTGCCCCGTAGGCCACCGAGGTCAGCTGGTACAGCTTTTTCATCTCCAGGTTCCATCCGAAGATATTCCACATCCCGGACCTGTTCGAGGAAAAGAGAAGCCAGCGGCCGTCGGCTGAAAACGACGGGTCGTTGTCTTCGAATGGGTCGCTTTCAAAGAGGGTCTCCATGTTTCCTGTCCGGATGTCCACCAGGGCGATATCTGTGTTTTTTCCGCTTTTTACCGCACAGGCCAGGGTTGACCCGTCAGGGGAAAAGGCCGGGGCTTCGAACAGGAGGCCCGGTTTTGATACCAGGGTTCTGGATTGGTTTCCTTCGGCATCGAGGAGAACAAGGTCCGTCCACATGCCGTTTCGCTGAACGGCGGCGTAAAATTCCTGGTCAGGAGAACTGACGGCTGAGAACAGGTGGGCGTTTTTCGTGAGCCTTCGGAAACGTTTTGTCTTCATGTCGAACACGGTGAGATCCGTGGACGAAAGGTCGCCTTGGCCGAGAAGATGGGGATAGGCTCCGGCAAAAATAATGCGTTTTCCGTCACCGCAGGCATCCATCCTCTTAAGTGCGTTGACCCGGCCGGTTTCGGTTTCACCCGAGGTTTTCCCGGTTACAGGGTCGATCTCGATGAAGGCGTTATTTCTGGCGTAACCCGTTCTGAAGGCCATGAGGGTGTTTTGGCCTGTCCAGAAATAATCGGCGATCTCCTCGTTTGCATCTTCAGGGTTCAGGGGAAAAAGCAGGTGACCCTCGGGAAGGTTCTTTTCCCGGGTCTTTTTCTTCACGGCCTCAGCCTTAACCATCAGATCATCGAGAAACCCCTGGTAAAATGTGGACGACGGGACGCCGGTCACATGTTCCAGGGCTTCCCCGCTCAGGCCCAGGGGGTGCATGGCCTGGTAACGGCTGAGCCGGCCAAAGGCGTCAGGGCCGTAGGTTGTGTTCAGGTAGTCCACCATATGGTAACCGCTCAGGTAGATGCGACCCTGGGGTGGAGCGAAGGGCGAATGGGTTCCGGCGGCCGAAAGGTTCCAGAGACCATCGTCCTCGGTGAACGACAGCATTTCTCCCAGGAAGTAGGTGCAGCGGCCCCTGCCGCCGTCGGTGAACAGGGTTTCTGCGGTGGTGGTCACGCCTTCGATGATCCATCCGGGGGACAGGATGTTGGTGATGCTGCTGTCAGGACCTAAAAGAGGACTGAGTTTCCCGTACCACCCCAGGCGGCTGGTGATATGGACAAAATGACTGAATTCATGGGTGAAAACACCGTCCATCGGATCGGAGGAAGGCCCGAAACCCCTCAGGCTGTGGTAGGGTGTTTCGTAGAGGGAGATCCGGTTGGGAAACGGTGAGTAAAAGCCGTTGAACACATCGGTTCCCGGGTTGAGCAGCAATTCCCGGTGAAACAGCCAGCCCATAAAAATCAGCCGGTTTCATGGATTC
>CAZWTY010000067.1:0-24081 GCA_964637565.1 uncultured Desulforapulum sp. | reverse complement strand
CACCTAAACCGCTCCCTTGCCAATAATTTAAGCTTTATTATTGCCGGTTTAATAACTTTTTCTGCCGGGTTTGGTTTAACTTTTCAGATCTCCCACCTTCTCCCCTGTTCGACGTGTATTGACCGGCCCGGATATTTAACTGGACATAAAGACAGGAGATATTCCATGGAACTCAATTCAGTCAACGCAACTGTCCCGACAGACAGACAAACCATGGCCTCGGAAAACAGGGAGCCAAGACAAACCGAGGCCAGGGAATCGGTACCCCAGGAAAACAGGGAAGCATACCGGGTCGAAATTTCAAGGCAGGCCATGGAAGCCGCTTCCACTGAGGAACCTGCCGCATCAGGCCCTGAAAATTCAGAGGCGGTCCAGGCGTATAACAGCGCTGGAAGAATCGCCGGGTGATAGATACCCAGGCCTGACATGACGTATCACAGGCAGGCTTAACCATGGACGCCTTTGATGTTGCACAGATCTCATCCGTATACTCAAGGGGAGCGAAGCTCATCCCAAAGGATGGATCTGTGCAGAATCTTCAACCGTCTTCTTCACGCTCCGGCACCAGGGCTTATACCCTGACCCTTTCACCCAAGGCCACGGAACAGGCAAGGAATCTCTTCGAAATCAGACAGCTCCGTGAGGCCCAATCGTTTGAATCCAGCCAGAAACGAGAATCTGCGGCAAAAGACAGAGAGCTTGCAGCGGAAAAAAGCCGTTTCGATCGCGAGCAGGTCGCCGATGAAAGGCAGTTCAAGGAAAAACAGAGAATTGATAAAATCAGGTACAACCAGCAGACAGATGTCCGTGCCTGACAGGGTGACGATTCGTAGTTACTGATTCGCCTCGCGCGCGTTTCGAAAACACCAGAGCATATGGGCCGTCCCTGCCAGCATGATAAAAGAGCCCATGGGAAAGGCGTGGGTGAGATCCACATAATCCATGGTGAGTCCGGCGATCAGGGAACCGGTAAGCATCCCCATACTGTGGGCCATGGTCAGAAGTGACATGACAGACCCCAGCGCCTTCACTTTTTTCCCTTCGGTAACTGCCATGGCGGACAAGGCCGGCAGGGCGATTCCACCGCCTATACCGAATGCGGAAACAGAGGCTAAAAGAGAGTAAAAACCCTCAGCCCACTCGAATGACACCATGGCCAGTACAATCACCAGAGAACCGGTTACCATAAGAACGACTTTGTTCGTCCTGTCCGCAGCGTATCCAAAGGGGGCGTGAAACAACGCCCCTACAAGAACCATCATCATCACGAGTATCCCGGAGGCGGAGCTTCCCAGGTCAAAACGGATTTTCATGAACAGCGGAAGAAAACACCAGATGACGCCGACGCATGTGGTGTAGGCGAATCGCAAAGAAGCAAGCCCGAGAACAATGGGGTTGGACAGGATTTTTTTCCAGGGTTCCATCTTTTTCTTCTCAAGACTCACACCCTCATGACCCACCGGAGGCAGGAGAAAATAGCTGAGGAGAAAGGCAACAATCGCCAGGATACCCATTCCGGCGAATGCGGCGTCAAGACCATAGCTGGCGTTGATCATCCCCCCCATAAAAGGCCCGAGGCTCATTCCAGCAAACATGGACATGCTGAAAAAACCCATGTAAAAGCCTTCTTTTCCAGTGGGTGTGATATCACCCACGTAAGCCTGGGCCACCGGCATAACCATGGCTGACGCGATTCCCTGGAAAAATCTGAGGAAGATAAGGGTTTCCACACTTGAAGCCATCATGAAACCAAGAGAAATGATGGCATAGGCCATGAGGCCGAAAACGATATACGGCTTACGCCCTCTTCGATCGGACATTCTCCCGAAATACGGCAGGAGAAGGGTTCTTGATATGGAAAACGAACCGAAAATCAGACTGATGTAAAGTCCGCTGGCCCCAAGGTTGTGCGCATACACAGGAAGAAGTGGAATGACAATCCCAACCCCCGTCACTGCGACAAAAATGGAAAAAAAAAGGGTGGCAAAAATGTTCGCGCCGAATCTGTTCACAGAATGAATCCTGTTTTCAGCCCGCCAGACCGTCAAGAGACAGCATCATGGCCGTTTCGTCACAATCAGGAAATTTAACGCATGAGATACAGTCCGACCATATCTTTAATGGAAGATCCGACCTGTCAATCAAATTGAATTGGAATTTTTTGAAAAATCCGGGTTTATACGTGAGTGTGAACAATTTCTTCATCTCATACTCGCGGGCCTCCGCGATGGCGGCCTCAACAAGCTGTGACCCGATACCCCGGCTCTGGAACTCCTTGTAGACAGCCAGAGAACGAATTTCTGCCAGATCTTCCCAGCAGAACTGAAGAGCGCAACACCCCGCAATGCTTTTTTCCCCTGGAATTTCGTATACAAAAAAATCTCTCACCTGGTCATAAAGCTGGCTAAGAGGACGTGAAAGAAGAACGCCCTTTTCCCCGTAGTCTGAGAGAAGGGCGTGAATGATCTTGATGTCTTTGATGGTTGCCTTTCGTATCATGGTGCGCCTTATAAACCCCATTCGGGGACAATGCAATGAAAAAACACAGGGTCATGACATGTCATCAAGAAAATCCATATTTTCATCGTCAGGGTTCGCAGGACCCTGGTCACCCATGGACTGGTACAACGTCCGGGTGTCCTTGTGAATGACAAACTCAACAACCTGTTGCTTTTTATCTATAGGCTCCAACTTCACGTCGAAACTGTCATCGTCATCAATGATGTAAACCAGAAAACCAGCAGTCAGTCCCGCCAGTCCATCAACAAAAACCATTCGATCGTTAAGGCGCCCTTTTTCCTTGAGCACCCCGTCGACAAAGGTCAGTGCGTCCTGCCTTCCGATCTGGTTTCCCATATATTTGATATTTTTTTCATCATACATAACACGCCCCCATTTTTTAGTATTAGCCAGCCCTTTAGAACAGATCCATCCCCGCGCCCCCCAGCGCGGTTCGTTGATCATACTGAGACCTGCCTTTGAACCTGTGCTTGCTATGTAAATATCATATACAAGTTCAAAATGGTGTTCAAGACTGAATCATCTTCATTGGCATTGACGGTAACAGGTCATTTGATGCCGATCAGCTCCACTGTAAAAACGAGCGTGGAATTGGGCTCGATGGTTCCGCCGCTCCCCTGAGGGCCGTAGGCCAGTTCCGACGGGATGTAAAGCTCCCATTTCGATCCCACGTTCATGAGCTGCAACGCCTCGGTCCATCCTTTGATGACCGCGTTGAGAGGGAACGATGTGGTGGTTCCTCTTCTGTACGAACTGTCGAAAACTTTACCGTCGAGGGTCCGTCCTTCATAATGGGTTTCCACGGTATCTGTGGCTTTGGGTTTTTCGCCCTGGCCTTCCACAAGGACCTTGTACTGAAGGCCACTGCTGGTTTCAAACACACCCGGGGTCTTTCTGTTTTCAGCAAGAAAGGCGATCCCTTTGTCATGATTGACTTTGGCAAGCTCCTGTTTCCGGATGTGGTTCCTTTCCTGAACATCCTGTTGAAACTGTTGAAAAACAAGCTGCATTTCACCCACGGACATGCCGGGTTCTTTTCCCTCCAGGGCATCCAGAAAAGATTTAAAAAAAACCTCTGCATCGATCTCAAAACCCTGACGTCTGAAATCCCCACCGATACTCTGGCCGAGGACATAGCTGACTTTCTTTTTATCAATATTCATGTTGTCTCCCTATGAGGTGTTGTATTGGTTGAAATCTTATACACCAGGAACGGCGGGATTGCATGATTAAAATCAAAATCGGGTGCCTTTTTGGATGATCGCCATGATCCGTCCCGACCCACCTGATTTGCCAAACAAAGCCAGCTCACTGTTTATGTCAAAACAAAAAGCCGGGATCATAAGCCCCCGGCTTTTCTTCAATAACTTGTATTTTTATATAATATTTTTTCAGTGCCCGTAAATATACAGGGCTGTCGGTGTTCCGTTCATCTGAAACTGAAGATCGCTCATCCTGATTTCGCCCATGTAAGTCGCACCAATGGTCGAGTACTCGTTGTTCACATAGAGATGGTATCCGTTAGCCAGGTATGAGTTGACCGCGATATTGTCCGGCAGGGCGAATTTGACGAAAGACGTGTAGGCAGGAATATCGGGATCGCTGTTTCCGATGATGTTGAAGCCATCGGGCCCTGTGGAAGCCACGTCGATTTCAATCTTCGCATCCTTCATGGATATTTCCATGAACGACGTCTTGCCTCCGCTGTCAAGGATAAGCCAGCCGCCGCTTGTTCCACGTCCAATTCCATCATTGTCACCCACTCCCACGTTGGTAAACTCCTGAACCATGGTCAGCTTCCCCTCGAGAAAAATGGTGACCCCCGATTTCGCGGTGACATTGGACATGTCGTCGTCGCTCATCGCTTCTATGGCCCATGTGTGGATTGGGATCAGAAGAACCAAAAAAAACGTCATGAAAAAACGTGAAACTTTCATAAAATCCCCTTGCTAAAAAAGAGATTATTGACATAAACAATGTTTATTTGACTATATCTGTAACAAATATTGTTTATACGGTCAATAAAAATATTTTCATATTCTCCTTGTCTCGTATCTTGAATCATGAAATATTCCGGGATTCGGCTTATCAGAAATTCAAAGGTTATTCATGATAAAACAACATCTTAAATCTGTGGCACAGTCTGCCGCCTTTATCGTGGCGCTTTCATCCCTTGTCTATTTCTGTTATCGTCCGGTCTTTTCATACGATTTCATCAATTTCGACGATCCCATCTACGTCACGGACAATCACGCCGTAAAACAGGGTATCACCTATGAAAGCCTCCGCTGGGCTTTTGCAATCCACGAAGATATTTGCATGTATTACCAACCGGTTGCCTGGATCATCCATATGATCGACGTTGAGCTCTGGGGTCTTGATCCGGGGCGGCATCACCGGACCAGCGTGGCGATCCATTGGATGAATGCCGTCCTGTTGTTCCTGCTCCTCCAGTGCTACACCAAATCCTTTGCCATAAGCGCCATGGCAGCTTCTTTTTTCGCATTTCACCCTGTCAATGTGGATTCCGTTTGTTGGATTGCCGAAAGAAAAACCCTTGTTGCCGCGTTCTTCTGGTTCCTGGGCATGGGTTCCTACCTTATATATATACGAAAACCCGGTTTTTTCCGTTATAGCCTGGTCGCCCTTTTCTTTACACTTGGGCTTTTCACCAAACCTGTCATGGTCACGTTCCCCTGCGTCCTTCTTCTCATGGATATCTGGCCATTGAAACGTCTGAACACAGCCCCGACCGTTGATATCCGGGTTGCCTTGCATCTTGTCTCTGAGAAAATACCCCTTTTCACAATCACAGCCATCTGGTTTATCACCCCGTTCCTGTCCCACACCTTATTATCCAATGAAACAACGACAGAACTGGTGCCGATAGGCCTGAGGATCTCCAACGCACTCGTTTCCTACGTTCAATACATCATCAATTTTTTCTTCCCCGCCAATCTCTCGATCCTGTACCCCTACCCCACCTTCGTTCCCCTGATCAAAAGCCTGATATCCCTTGCCATACTTCTTACCATGACCACGGTGTTTCTTTTTCAATACAGAAATAAACCCTATCTGACCATCGGATGGTTCTGGTTTCTCGGGGTGTTGTTTCCGACCTCAGGATTGATCCTGGGCACACTGTGGCCGGCAATGGCTGACCGATGGGCCTATCTCCCCTATGTGGGACTTGGTCTCATGACGTCGTGCATCATTTCCGAACTTCTTCCATTATTTAATCATTTCCGCCATGTCATCACAGCATGCACATGTTTATTCATAGCGTTTCTCGCCTTTACAACTCGACAACAAATCGACCACTGGAAAAACAGTGAAACAATATTCAAACAGGCCTTAACCGTCACCGATTACCACTATCTTCCCCACCTGAACATTGCGGTAGCACAGATACAAAAAGGCCAGCATGAAAAAGCCCGAGAACACCTCAGGACAATTCTGTCACATGAGCCTGACCATAAGGAGGCAATTTACAATATGGGGCTCTCGTTATACAATACAGGCGAAAACGACGACGCCATAAAGTATCTTTTAAGGGCCATTGAATTGCAACCAACCCAACCGAATGCCTATCTGGTCGCTTCATGGGCTCTTCAAAAAAAAAATCAAACCAACGAGGCAATCCGCCTCTGCGAAATAGCGCTTGAAAAAGTAAAAAAGAAAGACGGAATCCTTTACGAGCTCGCTTTCCTTCTGTCTGCCTCTGGAGAAAAAGAAGCCGCAGAACTCAAAGCAATCGAACTGCTTTCCATTGCTCCTGGCCATGTCAACGGAATGATTCTCTACGCAGGCCTCCTGATGAAAAGAAACGCTACAGGCAAGGCTTTGCTGTTTTACAAAAAAGCCCTTGTTCATGAACCAGGAAACGCGGAAGCCCTGCAAGGGATTGCCAAGTGTCAAGCATCTCAACAGAAAGAAACACCGACGATTCCACCTTTATAATACCCGCTTTTAACTGCTTTGGTTTTAAGGGCTGCTTTCAGGCACAAGACTGATAAAGTCTTTGAATTTTTTTGTTTTTCGTATCCCGTCAAAACGGTAATCGGTCTGGACATACGCCCAAGCCGAGAACCCGGAATCCGCTGCGGACTGAAGCCATCGGACGGCTTCGTCGGACTGATTCATCATGGCATGCATTGAAGCGATCAGGTAATAGGCCTCACCTCTCCTGCCCCTGTGCGACTCTGACAGTCGGGTGTAGTAAACAATCGCTTTGTCATATTGCCCTGATTTTTCATAAAGTTGAGAAATTCCGGCAAGCGCTTCAAGAGAATCAGGGGCAAGTGTCAGCGCTTTCAGATACACGGATTCCGCCTTTTTGAAGTCCTCTCCTTGAAAAGCCAACGAAGCGTAATTCAACTGTTTTTTCACATCACCAGGATTTTTTTCACTGTCTTCACGAGCCTTTTCCAAGTCTGATTCCAAGTCATTTTTCCTCTGGGCAATCAGGTTCAGGTTGTCATACGCCACCTTGTTTCCTGGTTCATAAGCCAATACCTTCCTAAAACTCTCTTCGGACTTGTTCATCATACCCAGAGCCCCGTAAAGCGCCCCCATGTCATTCAACACTTTTACATTCGCAGGATCACGATCCAAGGCTTTTGTAAAGCATTTCAAGGCATCGTAAAACCTCCCCATATCGAAAAGTTCATTCCCAAGATTTGATAACGCTTCGACATTTTGAGGATTGTGAACAACAGCATCCCTGAAATGATCAATAGCCCTTTTTTTGTCACCATTCTTAGAGAGCAGGACTCCCAGATTGTTATGCGCGTCTGAAAAATCAGGCTTATCTGAAATTGCTTCCATGTAAAGGGTCTCCGCCTCTTCCAGTTTGCCGTCTTCCATGGCAATAGCCGCCAGATTGTATTTGGCCACCGGATTATCAGGATTTGACAAGAGAGACATCTTAAAATGCTTAGCAGCTTTTTCCCTTTCACCCCGCTTTAGAAGGTGAATCGCAAGGTTATGATGAGCCTTGCTGAACCCCGGTTTCACAGAAAGAGAAGCCTGATATTGCCTTTGGGCCTCTTCAAAATATCCTTTTTCGTCATACGCAATACCCAGGTTGTTGTGTGCAAGATAATTTCCCTTCGTAACCTTCAAAGCATGGGTGTACAGATGAATGTTGTCTTTCCAGACGCCTGTCTGAATAAACGCCAGAACTGCCAGAACAGAAATCATTAAAACAGCGGCCAAAGTAACGGCTCTTTTTTCAATTTCAAATCTGGTTGCCATTTCTTTGAACCCCCAGCTTCCGCCCACATACAATCCGATAAAAGGAACATAGGCGAAGCGATCCGCATATGCCGGCCAAACAGCGCCTTGCACGAAGCCCAGAAAAGGTACAAGAGAAATGGTGAATACAAACCACCCCGCCAGCAGATAAGGATGTGGCCGAAAGCGTTGTAAAAGCACGAGTGTCAAAATTCCAAGAACAACGGCCGCGGCCAGGGCGAAAGAAAACGAAACGTGCTCAGGATAAGGATAAAGAAACGACAGATCGACGGGATAAACAAAATTTTTCAAGTAGGACAGATAGGACACCAGCGCGTTTTTCAAACGAAGGTCAAACGGGACAATCTCAAATGAAATATTCTTGGCTGTTACATGTTCAGGGATAAAAGGCGTGATGCCCCACAGGAACACTAAAAATACAAGCGGAATCTTTTCCAAGACAAGCCATTTTACCGAACGGGTGGAACAGACTTTTTTTGGGTGCAATCCACTCAACGATCTGAAAACTTCAAGACGGTTCAATGGCCAGATGTCCAAAACCAACAGAACAAACGGGATGGTCACCAGTACCGGTTTTGTCATAAGACCGGCTGCGGTAAAAAAACAAACGGCAAGATAGCGCTTCACACTGATCATGCGTGCGTATCGAACATAGACGAGGACCGTCATAAGCCAGAAAAATGCGGCCAGAAGAGTTTTTTTCTGCGAAACCCAGGCTACAGAATCAACACACACGGGATGAACGGCAAAAAGGCAGGCGGCAAAGGCGCTTTGGAAGCGTGCTCCTGTCATATACAGACATAAAAAAAATAAAAGAACCGCGTTCAGAGCATGAAGTGTTGCATTGGACAAGTGGTGAAGCCCTGGGTGAATTCCAAAAAACTGGCAATCCACCATATGGGCGATGTAGGCCAAAGGATGCCAGTATGTGAGATCATTTTCTACAAAGGAAAATGCCCATTTTACTCCCTCCGCGGAAATCCCGCGTTGAACCATACTGTTTTCAGTGACATAATCCTGGTCATCATAATTGATAAATTCAAAGAAGGCTGTCTGCCCGTAGATAAAAAATACAAGACACACGATCAGACAGCTGATGGCACCGTTAATTTTATTCATGTCATTCGTCAGTCCATTCACTCGTCAAGCAATAAAAAACGCCGCTTTGAACTCAAAGTGGCGTTTTCACTTTAATAATAAAATGTATTTAAGACAATTCTAATGTGTCGGGCTTTGTTTATACGATTCATCCTGAGGTTTCGTTGCGTAAGGATCCACCATCGGACCATTGGAATATGGAGACCAGTCAGGGTCAAACAGGGGAATGTTTTTCAGGCCCTGGGTATAGGAGAAATCAATGGCATTTTCTGGAAGGCCCGCGATGATTTCATAACCGATATTGTTACCCGTAAAATTCATGATGACCCAAAACCCCGTATCTCTGTCCTCTACATTGAAAGCATTAATACCAAAGCATTGGATATAGGTATCTCTGACCATCTGCATGGTACCCGGTGTGTAGGAGTAAGGGTCCATAACGCCCAGAGATCTGGCAGCTGTGTGGGCAAGAAGCATGGGATTGGCAATGCCTGTGTATCGTTGAAAGTTCGAATAAAAATTCCCCTGCTGGTCATTGGTTCCGATAATGATTCGGCGCAGATGATCAGGCGTGTTATCTGTCAGGTCGCCATCGAATTCAACACGAATGATCTGTCCGTTCATGTAAAGAGGTTTGTCGGGACTTTCGCCCATGCGGATGTTGTCCATCCAGATATCCCAGTCGTAGTTGTTCGTATTGGGAGTAAGCGTACCCTCAGGATCGCTTGCGCTGTAGCCACCATTACCCCATGGTTCCAGGGTGTCACTTCCTTGAGGAGCCATCGTATTGAAATCAGAAGTTATTTTTGCAAAATTAAAATTCGCCCCATTGTTATACGCCTGGACATCGTAGAAGCCCTCGAAACCAGAGGTTCCGATCTGGGCCATATTGGTCCTCATCGTATCGGAAGATCTGTAATAATACCCCGCCTTGATTGTATCTATGGTTCCATAGATCTCCTGATGAATATCCAGAAAAATCCTGACTGTATCGTTTGACGTATAAAATGATTCAAGGGTTATCTTCGAAAACTGTGCATCGGTATTTGCGAGTTCATCGTCGTTCATCACCTGAATGCCGGCAAAAGACAGATCAGCAAAAATGAAACACGCCAATAAGCAGACTTTAAAAAAAACAAACCGCATCCGGGTCTTTTTATTCATGTTTCACCCTGTTACCACAAATCATTGTAATTCAGATTATTGATTTTATTGTTCACATCATAAACCGGGGCAGGCAGATTGGGATCAGGATAGGGTCGTGGAATGGAATTGGGTGTATTACCGTAACCGTACCCAGGCACTTCCGCGTGGACCTGGAGGTTTATTCCGTCCACAATGATCATATCGCCTCCGGCGGAACCAATTCTCAAAGACCCGGAAACAGGGGTGTCGACAGCGATATAGGCTTTCCCGTAACGTGGGTTCCGGATGGGTTTGTAACGTGTCCCGTCTGTAAGATAATTGTCTTTTCCGTCACGCCATCCACGATCCGAATCGAAAAGCTCCCCCGATTCAGCCTCGTACCACTCGACACGGTTGTCTTTGGTCGATTCACCTGAAACGATATCGTAAGGGAAAGGAATGTAATAATTATTATCCACTGTCATGTTCATTCGCATGGGATTACCATTTTGAACATCACCAATTTTGAATACCCCATGGGCTTCCCAGGAAACAGGATCAGGTACCCAACGGTTCGCAGCCAGAAGCTGGGCTTTTAAAACCGGATCTCCTCCAGAATAATCTTCCGCCTTGGCTTCCGACCAAAGCCCAGGGACTTCAGTTTTTGGAACCGAAACCGATCTGTCGTTTTGTGGTTCGGAACCTGTAAAATATCCGCAAACCATGATGTTATTGAATTGAATTGGGGTATCAACCTGACCCAGCCGTGGCTTCATGATGTCGATCGTCATATTTTTGATCATGAGGTTTAGATCGATTTCTGCAGCGATTCCAGTGTTATCCGAAACTGCGCCCAAATAGGTCACCATGTTGTTGATGTTGACATCGTTGATGTGGATTCCACCGATATTGACCTGGTATGGTTTATCACCCTCACGGAAAGGTGAAAGAACAATATTTCTGGAATCAATATCCATCTTAAGGCTTGTGTTATACATATTGAACTTGGTGAAATTGTAGTCCTTATCACCAAAAGACTGGCTGTAGATATCCCAGTCAAAATTAGTCGACAGGACCGCCGGCCCGGATATGCCATCATGAATTTCTATATCCTGAAACGTAATGGAGCCTCTTGAATTGTCACTTGTTTCACTTTGCGTGTCCAGATAGGTCATACCGGGAGATGAAATATAGAAATCAAAGTCTTGAATGACGAATGTGGCCCCGTCCTGTGCTGTAATCTGGCCCATCTCATCTTCAGACAGACTTTTTACGGCATGAGACACCACAGGAATTATGAACAGTAACATCGTCATTGCAAAAGTGGTGGCAAATCTTTTCATGAATACACCCGGCTAAAAATTAAAACGATTTTAAACATTCACACCCGGTGTTGAACTGTATATCGATGTTCCGGATATAAATCTTTAAAACCGTTATCATCACATGGTTCCTTTTACGCCTCATTTTACATTCAGCAATCCGTCGAGGACATAAGAAGAGGCGTTAGCCTCTTCTTATGTTCGCATCCCCAAATCAGTTCATATTAGTGGGCGAAAATGTAGATTGCCGCTCCGGCATCGATAGAAGAGCTACCACCGGCCTGATAAAGAGAACCAAGTTTCTGATTTCCAGCAAGATTAAGTGGATTTGCTGTTAAATTTGTTAAATCATTGCTTGTCAGACTGATGGTCATGGTTTTGTCAGCGGCACTCTGGCTCACGCTGGGAAGGCCGATTTTAACAAAAGTCGTGCCAGAATCGATAGCTTCTGCTGCTCCATTATCAATTACAATATCAGCTGTTGCGGTGGCAACGTCGATGGTGAGGCTTCCCGTAATGTCAGTCACGGTATTTCCACCCTGGGCAATGTAAACAGTACCAGCTGAGGTGGCAGTAGGATCACCATTAATATCATTACCGAGACCATCAGAATCAGTCCAACCCATGTCAGCGGCCTGTTGACGAATGGTCAAATTTTCAAACGTGATGGTTACACCGGCCTGACCTGTCAGTTTGTCCATGGCTTCTTCATTCATGGCATCCAGGGCGAAAGCTGAAAAAGGGACAAGAATCATGATTGCGGCAAGAACTAATTTTTTCATTTGAATCCTCCTCATTGAAATACGTTATTAATTGTTTGGCACACATTTCCAGAGGCAACTCGGCTATCCAAAGGACCCATGAGCTTTCCGCACTTTGCTGTCAGGCATTGTTTGGCTTTTTCACTGGAACAACACTCTTTAAATAACTGAACATTGTTTTTAAATTGTGTAAAAAAAACAGCTTTTGTTAATGCGAATATATATGCATTTTAACATCGTCACTTTTGACGATCACGGTGGAACCATTCAAGGCAAAATTCATCACGGTTTTTGAAAACTCTGTAATACCGTCACCTGTATTACCCTGTGGGTTGTTTGAAAACTTTAGAGTCAGTATGGCGTCGCTCATGTTAATATTAAACAGGGTCTCTCCAAGATCCAGACATGCGACTGTTGAGCCTCCAGGAATGGCAACTTCCCCATTAACCAGATAGTCCACACCCTCGGGTTGGGTGAAAACATCAAAATCAACGTACCCTTTTTCAATGTCAAGTTGGAGAACCCTGTTGTTCTCGAAAACAAAATAGGCCCCATCAGGCGCTGCGGGAATGTTCAAACCATCGTCTCCACCTATGGAAACAAGCCCCATACGTGTCGATGCCCTGAAATCTTCCATGATAATGGTCACACCACTCTGACCTGAGATAGAACTGAGTTCGCTATTTTCCATCTTTTCGAGGGCACAGGAGAAGGAAATATTGAAAAATGAATAAGCTATCAGGTATGAAATTCCAAGGCTCAGTGAAAAATGTTTTTTTAAAAACACGCCTTACTCCTCAAAAAAACGAATACATCATGTTTCGCAACTGCAAACACCATAAAAACATACAAAAAGATCACGAACATTGTTTACTTCACATTTACATATCCATAGTTCTTTGTCAAGCGTATAATCATTTTTTTTAACCATCGTTAACATTTAGAATTTTAAGCCCCATCAGCGGATCAAAATCCAAGAAATATGGCGTACAATCCACAGTTTGAATGTATGATAGAATTCAGAACACACACCTGACACATTAACACTAAATAAAATACAATTTCCAATATTATTTATTGTTTATAGTAGCGAACCATGTTATCTTCAAGTTGGACTTGAAACATACGCTCTTTTGTGTCATTTCACACAGATTCTTTGGTATGTGCGTTCATTAATTATAGTACAAGAAAATAAAGGGATAATTTTGGCTGGTTCCATATTGCAACAATTACGTGAAGATGAAAGAGAAGCCAGGAAAAGCCTGATCCTCGAAGCCGTCCTGAAACTGTTCGAACATAAACCTTTCGACGAAATCGGCATGAGGGACATCGCTGCAGAAGCAGGGGTTTCTCCAGCTGCTATTTACAGGTATTTCCCAAGCCAAGATGAACTGTTCATGGAAGCTTTCATAAAAGACCTTTCATCGATCCGCAACGTTTTTCATGAATCTCTCGAAGAATCAAGCCAGTCGAAACCAGGTGAACCTCTTGAAGAAATTGCAAAAGCCGTTGTTCATCATCTCATCCACAACGAAGCGACATTCCAAATGATGAGTTACCTGATGATCAAGGGAAATATGCCTGAGTATCTGCTGGCCCGTTTTCACTCGCTACAGTCTGCCTTTATCGATAAGATTATCGAGCTTTTAGAAATTGCCGGTATACAGGATAAAGACAGAACACTATCCCATGCTTTCATTTCATCGGTCATGGGCGTACTCATGACGTTTCGCAATTATCCTGGCCGGGACATACCCAATGTGGAAGAACACATTTATCATCTTGTTGGTCTGATAGCTCAAATATTCAAAAAAGGACTCGCGCCTTCTTCCGAATCATAACGGCATAATTAGGATACCACGTACCCTAAATTCCCCTGAAAAATTCAACGGCAATAAATAGTGCAAAATCGGAAAAATATTTTTATTGACCGTATAAAACAACTCTGTTAGCATGAGATAAACAATGTTTATTAAAAGGTGAATGGTTTAATAATTACTGGAGACAACCCTTTGAAAATATATTCTTTCTTAATAATTGGTCTATTAATTTGCTTCTCCTGTAACGGTTTTTGCATTGAACTTCTTTCAAATGAAAAACTCGCTTCCATTTCGGGTAAAGCTGTCACGGACAACCCTGCATTTATTGACCCTGAAGTTATTTCACCATTCTTTTCGTCTGACCAGCTGCTAACATCTTTTTCACATGGGAATTCAAAAGCATATAAAACCGTGGCAGTGGATTTTTACGGCAAGGAATCAACTGACAGCGATGGGAATACATATTATGAAAATTTTTATGTAACACCCGTTGTAGAAACCCTATATTATGAAAATGATCCCTACGGCAGTGACCATACAGGTGCATTTTCACGTGATCTTTACAGCCAATTCGTTCTTGACGGGACCCTTAAAGCCAAAATCGTTGTACCTGAATACTTCGACAATGACCCCAATATCAAATCCAAAACCGTATTGATATCTCAAGACAGGATAGATCTTCCAGAAGGCAGTACAGGAAACTATATCTGCAGCTACCAAGGAAATATTTACGAATCCGGCAAAATTCCAGAAACAGAGACGAGCTTTTCTGTTTTCCCCAACCGCCAGACAATCACCGTTGGTTCAGCGGAAGGTAATGACCTGATGATCCTTCTCCCCCGAGGTACCGGTGGGAAAACAGTGTGGAGGCCCGTTGTAAAAAATTTTAACCCTGAAACATCCGAAACCGAGTTTCTTATTATCCCTCAAGGGAAAAAATTCATTCACATCGGCCTGAACCACATGATCCAAAGAATGGATATGAACTTCACCCTTCGTTTTTCACATACCCGTGAAAAGATGAAAAACATGACCGATAAGCTCCTTGTACCCCCAGATATCGATCAGACTCTTGGAACATTCACCATGACGGGGGGGAACACATTCATCAATGGGGGTGACGTCTTCGTTACCATCAATGATTCACTGTAGTGTTGCATACCTTGACCACGTAAAACGATTCCAACGTAAATCCAAGATCAGTATGGAACGTGCAATAACAAATATAATTATTTTACTTTACATGCGTTCAAATCCCTGATATTGATTTTTAAAAACAATGTTTACAAAAATCAATTAAGTTCTTGGGATTGGCCCAGTCCGCACATCTCAATCCCTTGAAATTTCAGATCATTTTCAACTCAACCGAGTATCCACCTGAGTTCCGCTCAGATTACGGAGCCACAAACATGCATGTGCTTATTGGTTTCATAGTAGGTATTGCCATATTCAGTAGTTTCTATCCCATGAATTCCGCTCCAAAAGGCGAATGGATCATAGCGAACTCAACCGATCCTCTTGTTTCATCACATCACAAAATAAAACCGCTTTCAGATTTCCAGACAGACCGTTTGATCAGACAGGCCTACGATTTCAGCTGTGGTTCAGCCGCCCTTTCAACACTCCTCAATTTTTATCTTGGTGAACGTTTTTCGGAAAAACAGGTGATCCACGGGATGCTTCAATACGGCGATCCTGAAAGGATCAAACAAAGACGCGCCTTCTCACTTCTCGATATGAAAAAATTTGTCAACGCTTTAGGATATGAGGCCAATGGCTACAAAGGCAGCCTTAATGATTTACAGGACAGTGAATTCTGGCCATGCATCGTGCCGATCAAAATTTTTGAATACAGGCATTTTGTCGTCGTGAAGGGAATTCATGACGGCCATATCTTCGTTGCCGATCCCTGGAGAGGCCACAGCAGTTACACGTTGGCCCAGTTCGAAGACATATGGTTTGAAAACGTCATGTTTGTTGTGTCTCCCAATGCAAAGAAAGAGTACCACGCTCTGAAACTAAGAGAAGAAGACCTTCTCTACATTGACGAAGAAATGGCACTCAACGCCATATACAAAGAACCGATCGATCGTACGCCTCTGGATATCGATCAGGCTCTCAAGGAAATCCCCGAAGTCCGGCAATATTATAAACCATGAAGAGAGTTAGCATTTAAGCCATTTTTGATGCACATATAAAAAGAAAACAATTTCTGGTGGAGGAAAGGTAATTGGCTGCTCGAATAAAACACATCATTTTAGTTTTTTCCCTGGTTTTTATGATTGCCTTCCCGGCATTAGCCGAAACAGAAACATACGTCCCTCCCACTGAAAATCCGCCTTCTTCTATAGGTGATGATATCAGAGCCCAATTAAAATCCCTTCAGGATGAAGTGAGCCGTCTCCGTGAAGAGGCTGATGTGAGAAACAAGCTCGAGGCAACCGTAGATGAAAAAACTGACCAGGAGAAGGAAATACTCACCGCTGCGGGACAGGATTATTCCTTGGCAAGAGAAGGAAATCTTGAGGTCACCTATGGATTCATCTATGCGTACAACGCAACGGACATTCTCGAAAGTCTCGACCCTTCCGTGGTGGATCATTCGAGCAACCACAACATCACCAACAACGTCGGTATCAAATACGCACTCCTTGACAACCTTTCCTTGAGCACCAACATCCCTTTCGTATACAAAAGTGACCAGCGATCCACAAGCAATGAACGAAATGCTACGGACATCGGGGACATATCTTTTGGAGGACTCTGGCAACCCAAAAAATCTGATGGCCGAAGCTTGACCATGATGTACAACAGCTCCATCGTGATTCCTTCAGGTGCAAGTCCTTTCAAAATTGATCCTGACACCGCTCTTTCCACCGGTTCAGGGTTTTATTCCATTTCCGCCGGTTTTTCAGCAAGCAAATCCCTGGACCCTGTTTTCGTATTTGGAAGCGGCTCAATTTATTACCCCCTTAACGCTTCAGACCTCAGCCAGCGTCGCCCCAACAATCGAATCCTTACCAAAGTCGCTCCGGGAAAAACCCTTGGTCTTTCACTCGGCATGGCCTATGCCCTGTCCTACACAGTCTCCATCAACACGAGCGTGAGTTTCTCATACGCCACAAAATACAAGTATTACTGGGAAAACGAGTCGTCTTCCACAAGCGGTGAATCCACCTCAGCCGTCCTAAATATTGGATCGGGCTGGAGGATTTCTCCCCAGAAAACAATCAGCACGTCTCTCGGTATCGGGTTAACGAATTCGGCTTCTGATTTTACATTTTCCTTCAGTATTCCTTTTGACTTCAAACTTTGAGAAAAATATGATCCAGAATCAGAATACAAATGATTTATCAGATTCACGACGCCGATCGTTGCTATTGCGATTTACCTTGTCCACATTTGTCGTGTTGTTCTTTGCCACACCCTGTTTTGCAGTTTTCCATGAACAGCTTGCCATCAGCACACGCGCCATATCCCTTGCAAACACGTGTACCGCAGATCCCCCCGGTATGATGTCCATGCATTACAACCCGGCCGGGCTTTCGGAACTGGCTGGAGGGAAAACATTCGAACAGGGATTGACCCTTCCCGTAATTTTAATGACGTCTCGTGTGGAAGCCGATCCTGATGCAGAAGATTTTCTTGACCGGTGGGGGCCGAACGCTGAAGATCCTGCGGACCGCGATCCTCTTGCAGGAACAGAGGGAACAACCGGTCCAATAATGTACATTCCGATTTACAATGACACGATTCCTTTTCTCGTGGGGCCTTCCATGGGGCTTTCATCACGCAAGGACGATTCTAAGTGGACTTTTGCGGTAGGCTCCTACGCTCCATTTGCTGCTGGCTTCACCCACGATGAAAGCGACGACCCTTTAAGATTCGCCGCAAAATCTGTCGTACAGCAGCATCTGATCTACGCCTCACCGTCGGCGAGCTACAAGGTGGATGATACATTATCCTTTGGTTTTTCAATTGGTTTCGGCCAGACGGCCACCTATGCCACCATGGACATGCGTGCCCCCAGTGATATGATCGCTCTGACAAAAATACTTGGAGAATCCACTGAAGGGCTTGAGATTCCCATAGTTTCAGAACTCACCCTCCCCTCCCCCTGGTTCGGTGGCGGAGTAAGCCCCTATGACAAACTCGCCCAGATTTCCCTGAAACTGAGAGACGACTTTTCTCCCTCCTACAACCTGGGATTGCTGTGGAAGCCAAAAAACTGGTTCTCATTCGGATTGTGTTATCAAAGTGAAATCAAAGTGGAACAGATCGGCCGGTACAGCGTTGAACACGCCCCGCATTTTACCGCCATGATGAACTGGATGAGCCAGGGCATGGTCCTTCCTGTAGCTGCCGCTTCTCTCAACCTTCCCACAACCGGTGAGGACCAGTACGGTTACGTGTCTTCCAGTTCATTCAGCTACCCTCAGCGCGTCCAGGCAGGGGTCAAGCTTCAACCCATCGATCAGTTGAAATTCCTTTTAGATCTCCATTGGGCAGACTGGTCCATCGTCAAGGAGGACCGTTTCACTTTCGACCAGAACATCAGCCTTCTCAGGCTGGTCAATATCATGGGTTACGGTGAGCCCCCCAATCAGATGGTACTGAGAAGAAATTTCGAAGACACCATCCACTGGAGCACTGCCCTGGAATTCTTCCCCGCTGAGTGGCTGACATTCCGCCTGGGTTATGAATACAGGCCCACGTCCGTTCAGTATGACCTTTATGACGGCCTCTACTCTCTTCCTGACCTCCATAATATCGGAACCGGCATGGGGATCAAACTGGCGAACGGCGTCTCCATCGACCTCGCTTTCGCCTACATCTACAACAACTCTTTTACCGTACCCAATGGAGCGAGTTCCCAGATGAACTCGGACGACTGGACAAAACCTGTTTACAACCCGTTTGTGGGTCTTGACTATTATCAGGAATCAAAAATTTATATTTTTTCCGGAGCGGTTTCCATGCCTCTGGATGTCTTTGTCGATCACACCAAGAAAAATATTCAAGGGATCAAAAATATTTTCAAGAAACTCAATCCCTTCGATTGACAAACGTCACCAAACGATTGATGATCTTGAAAACCATGCCTTGCCGCATGGTTTTCTTTTTGGTTCGACCACCCATGGAAAAAGGCTTCAATGTACCTTGATTTAATAAAATCTTTTCATCTTTTGACTACCTGGTTTTTTCTGTTTGTTTTCAACGTTCAACCTATCTTCGCATCAGACACTGGAAACCTTGCCTCGCCTTCTTTCCGCATGTCCGAAACAGTCTATAAACTGGGCTCCATTCCAAACAAAACCATTTTCTATCCCGACACATTGAAAACGAACGATCCCATCATGGATTCCATCGCATTTGCCGTGAAATGGCCTGCCACATCTCCCGGAGTCAGTGTGTTTCTTAACCACAAAAAAAGCCCATTTTATGACACCATCAGCAGCATGGGACCCGTTTTCAGCCCTGACGGGAAACGCATGGCTTTCATCGCAAGGCTCAAAAACAAATCTTATGCCGTCATTGACGGCGAGCAGAGCGAGCCATACGAGAGTATCGCCAATCTGGTTTTCAGTCCCGATGGATCGAAAATCGCCTACCTTGCACGAAGTGACAAAGCCAATCACTTTATGGTCTTAAACGGAGTGAAAAACAAAAATTTCCAAGGTATTAGGGGCAATGGTCACCCTCTTTTCAGCCCTGACGGGAAAACCGTGGTGTACCCAGCCTACCGGAACTCCAAATGGTTCATGGTCGTCAACGGGGATGAACGTCCCTCTTTCGATGAAGTCAAACTCCCCTGTTTCAGCCCTGATTCTACCCGGTTCGTCTATGCCGCAAAACGCCAAGGGTCATGGTCCATGGTTTCCAATGGCACCATCGGGCAGTCTTACCCGGACATTTTTTCTTTTAATTTCAGTCAGGATTCGAAGCATCTGGCTGTCCATGTCAACAGCCCCTCCGGTCAGGCCATCGTTCTCGATGATAAAGAGCATGACTCATGGGACGCTGTGACCTCGCCATTGTTCAGTCCTGATTCCCAACGGCTCATGTACGCCGCCAGGGAGGCAAATAAAAACTGCGTCATCGTGGATCGTAGAAAAGGGCCCTGGTACCGTAGAATCGGCCCATACCGTTTCAGTGGCAATTCAAAACATTTCACGTATATCGCCACATCAGATACGAAAACCTTCGTCGTCACTGACCACCAAAAAGGAAAGGACTACGATTCCGCTTCATTACCGGTTTACAGCCCCGATTCAAGTCAAAACGCCTATGTGGCCAAACAAAACAGCCGGCAGTTCATCGTCCTCAACCACATGGAACAGGAAGCCTGTGATTCGGTCCACACGTTTTCTTTCAGCCCCGATTCCAAACACATCGCCTATGTTGCCGAAAAGAATGATAAAAAGTTCATAGTGATGGGGAATAAGATGTATCCGAACTATGAAAATATTGGTTCCCTCGCTATAAGCCCTGACAGTCGGCATGTGGCTTATCAGGCTTTCCGTGACGGAAAGTGGTTTCTCGTGGTTGATGATGTCGAGGGTCAGGAAATGTTCAGAGGTTTTGTAAGAAACGCTCCTATAAGATTCAAGAGCCCCGACTCTTTTCAGACCATGGGCATCCGAACAGGAACCAACGAACCGGTATTTGTTAAAGTTGATGTAACGATCAACTGAACCACTTTATGATGTAAAAAACCGAAAAAACTGATTTTTTTACCATCCGGAATATTACCGGCCAATCTTTTGAAAAAATTTGGAATAATTGATATTTCCCTTTCAGTTTTTCAGGCTTGCCTCCGATATGAATACCAGAAGTGCGGTTACCCTGTCATCACACGGCCCCACCTTCAAAAAGGTTCTTTGACAATCCGGTGTCCATGGTTTTTGTTTAATCCCGATTAAAAAATGACCATGGGTAAAAGAGAAACGAAGTGCATACTGCCAAACCAGGGGTAACCCTGGGACGGAAAGCCACGGGTCCTTTTCGCGAAGGACAGCCGGGCCGCCTCAATCAAAGCCAAACCAGGGGTAACTCTGGGACGGAAAGCCACGGGTCCTTTTCATCGAAGGACAGCCGGGTCGCCTGTTAACGTAACATTAACTGAAATGAGATTATATCGCCAAACCAGGGGTAACCCTGGGACGGAAAGCCACGGGTCCTTTTCACGAAGGATAGCCGGGCCGCCTCCTATGCGCCAAACCAGGGGTAACCCTGGGACGGAAAGCCACGGGTCCTTTTCACGAAGGATAGCCGGGTTACCTGTAGGAACAAACCACAGAAAGGAGTTCGCCATGAAAAGACTTCGTTATCTTACAACCATCATCTGTTCTTTATGCCTTTTTGCGCTTCCTACAGCCGGTATGGCCAAGGCAGTGCGCATGTCAGATGCAGAACTTGCCAGCATCACGGCCCAGGCAGGTTTCTCAAGCCTGCTCGGCCTTGTACAGATAGATCGCGACAACCAGACCGGAGCGTACTACTTCGGTGGGAACGGCGGTTATATCAGCTTTACCGATTTAACGTACGAAGGGCATATCGGCATAGACCCTTCAGCGGTTACCAAAGTCGTTAGCGAAAACGGTGCGGTGGGTTACGAATGCCGGCTTGACGGACGAGTGATCGACATCAAGCACCTGTCAACATCAGTCCAGCTCGGATCTGAGATTGGCAAAGGCCCGTCCCTCGGCACGTTTGGAATAGGACATATGGTCGTTGATGTTCATGGCACTATGCGGATTTCGGCTTTTTAGACGAATCACGTTTCTCTTTTACCCTGACATCGAGCCGGATCGGCGTTTCGCCGGTCCGGCTTTTTTTCTAAGGATGCATCCCCTCTGTTTTCATGGCGGCATTTCTTTCAAACACCTGTATCCACGCTGCCCCATGGATCTTTACATCAGTCCATCCCTTCTGTATACTTATCGCGTTTTTCAAAGCAGCAGACAATGGCCGCCCAGCCTGGCCCAATCCAACAAACGGATTCCACATGCCTGACAAAGAGCAACTCAACCGAAAACTTGAATCCCTTTCCATGGATTTCATTCTGCTGGAACCGGAAGACACGGAAAAACTCATAAGTCTTGTCAATGATCTCAGAGATCTGGAAGTCTGGGCCAATGATAACAATCAACCTGTTCTGTCTTTGACCATCCAACGTTTTTCAGAATTCGCCCATCGTCATTTTTCACATCAGAACATAGCCAGGGACACGTTCCTGTCCATCCTGGAAGAGCTCCTTTCTGATTTGCAGACCCACGCAAGAAAAAACGATGATTTCAGAAAACTGAATATCATTGAAAAAATTGACCGTCTTGACCATGTCTCCCCCGAAGCCCGGAATCCTAACGCATCGGGGTCCGGCATGGATTCGTCCGTACCTCATCTGCGCCCACCGGCCACACTCCCATCCCACCTGAACCTTGCACTGTTCAGCGAGTTTCTTGAACTACAGACTTCTGCCCTGGATCAGATGGAAGCCAACCTCCTTGCCTTTGAGAAGACTTCGGATTCTGAACACATTCAAAACCTGAAACGTCTGGTTCACACCCAGAAAGGGGAAGCCGGGTTCCTGGGTCAAAGGGACGTTGAAATGCTTTTTCATGGGATGGAGGATTTCCTCGACAGCGACTCGGTTTTTGGCCATGCGGATCTTCTTTTTTCCGCCATCGACTGGACAAGAAAAAACAACGCCTGGCACAAGGGCGATACCGAAGATCAGCCCGAGCCCCCTCACGCCATTTGCCAGGCCTTTTTGGATCACGCGTCCAGTTTGTCTGATCGGGCGGAACATATAAATGAAGCGGGCACCGATACCCTTTTTCCAGCCACCGGCAAAATACCCATGCCGGCAGAAAACCTGTCACGTCAGACCATACGGGTTGAGACGGAATGTCTTGACCGTCTCATCGACATGATCGGAGAGCTGCTCGTCGCCGAAGCCATGGTCACCCAGTCCAAAGAAATTCAGGCCATTCAATCTCAGGATCTGATGAAAAACATCGGCCGGTTGAATGCGGTCACACGAGCCCTTCACGAAGCCTGTCTCACGCTGAGGATGGTTCCGCTCAAGGACACCTTCCAGAAAATGGAACGTCTTGTCAGGGATATTGCCAGGAAATCAGGCAAATTGATCCTATGTCATATCCAGGGCGAAGACACAAAGCTCGACAAAACGTTGGTCGATCAAATTGGGGAATCCCTTCTTCACATCATCAGAAATGCCGCGGATCACGGTATTGAAGCCTCCCAAGAGGAACGGATAGCCAGGGGCAAACCGGCCCACGGATCGATCCACATCAGGGCTTTTCAGAAAAACGGATATGTCTGTATCGAAATCAACGATGACGGCAGAGGAATAGATACAGCCTCCATTCTTCAAAAAGCCAGAGACACAGGCCGAATAAGGCCGGATCAAACGCTCGCCGAACAGAACATTTTCAACCTGATTTTCGAGCCTGGCTTTTCAACGGCGGAAAAAATCACGGACCTCTCAGGACGGGGTCTGGGAATGAATGTGGTGAAACGTGTGGTCGAATCACTTCAAGGGCACATCGCCTGCCGGTCTGAGAGGGGGCAAGGCTGCACCTTCACGATAAAAATTCCGCTGACCCTGTCCATGATCGACGGAATGGTGGTGAAAGTCAACCAGGAGCGTTTTATCGTTCCCACCCTTTCCATCGTCACCGCCTCAAGAATTGATCAGAGTCAGGTTACCAAGATGATCAGCGGAGAAAAAACCGTTCTCTTCCAAAGACGGCTCGTGCCAATCCTCGACCTCGGCTTACGCTTCAGCACCAAAAAAAGTGAATCACAAACAGGCAGCCCGGGGCTCATGGTTGTTGTCGAAAGCAGCTCAAGCCGAATTGCCCTGGCCGTGGATGACATCATCGGCAAGCAGCAGGTTGTCGTGAAAAGCCTGGGATCGGGTATGATACAAAACCCCGTCATCTCCGGGGCCGCCATCATGAATGACGGCACCGTGGGCCTTGTTCTGGACATCGACCGACTGACCCACGGAAGCTGAAACCTGGACCAACTGGTCCAGCAACCCCGCCTAAACAAAAAAAGGCTGGAAAACATGTTTTCCAGCCTTTCATTTGTTTGATCATACATTCCGCACCCATCAAAACCGAAAATCGATAAATTTCAATGACGGAT
>CAZWTY010000066.1:0-25037 GCA_964637565.1 uncultured Desulforapulum sp. | reverse complement strand
TCATTTCAAACATCAAAAAGTATCTGGAACAGGGATACACGCTTTCAATGGCAGCCCAAAAAACCACAGGGGTGGATTATCAAGGAGGAAATCATCATGCGTAAACAAGTATCTAAAACCAAAATGTGTCCGTTTATCGACGGGGAATGTATCAAATCAAGATGTGAGATTTATGACGAACGTTTCGAACGTTGTGTAATGGGCTTGTTGGCTTACAATCTATTCAAGCTTCAACTTGCCATCACAGACAAAATAGATGTTCAGAAGTAAGATTAACCATAAACCGGGGTCTTATAACAGGCCCCGCAATTAAAATTTAAGATTGGAGGACATATGAAATATGTCAAATTTGCAATTAAACAAGATACCATCTGAGCTCAAAAAAATAGCGCACTGGGTCGGCTGGAAAAGCGTGCCCAAAGGGAATGGGAAATTCAGCAAACACCCAATAAATCCCAGAACAGGACTTTATGCTAAATCAAACGATTCAACAACTTGGGGTTCGTTCGATGAAGCCCTTCAAAGACTGGACAAAGATAAATTACATGGCGTCGGGTTCGTATTTTCTATGTCCGATCCCTTTGTCGGAATTGACGTCGATAACTGTTACGATCCAGAGACGAAATCATTCTCACAGGAAGCTGAGGACATCATCAGGCAATTTGGAAGCTACACCGAATATAGCCCTTCAGGTAAAGGCGTTCATATAATTGTAAAAGGAAAATTGCACGGACAAGGACATAAAAAAGGAGACATCGAAATTTATGACCAGGGACGATTCTTCACATTTACGGGAAACACGGTTGAAGATTGTATGTTGACAATCTCCGAAAAACAAAAGGTCATAACAGAGTTTCTGGCAGATCAATTTAGCTTGAATGGTCATGGTCTCTCGGAGGATGAAATTATAATTCAAAAAGCTTTGAAAGCCATGAACGGAGATAAGTTCCGTTCTCTTTGGGAAGGGGATATTTCTGGCTACCCATCTCACAGCGAGGCGGATTTGGCTCTGTGTAAAATGCTTGCCTTCTACACAAATAATGATGTTGAAAAGATAGACCGTTTGTTCCGAAAATCAGAATTATACCGGGAAAAATGGGGACGAGACGATTACAGACAGTCTGTTTTACAAAAAGTTACCGATACAAATAAACCCATGATTGAACCAATGTCGAAAACGACAACGCCAGTATTCAAGCTCACGGATCTGGGTAACGCCGAACGTCTGGTTTTTTATCACGGCAAGGATATCCGCTATTGTCACACCTGGAAATGCTGGATGATCTGGGACGGAACCCGCTGGGCTATGGATAAAACCGATTCCATTAAAAAACGTGCGAAAGATGTGGTCAGATCCATATATAAGGAAGCTGAAGCTGTATCCGATTCATCAGAGAGGCGGGATATTGCGAAACATGCTATGAATTCCGAATCAAGTCGCTCTATCAACGCAATGATCAGCCTTGCTGAAAGTGAAGTCCCCATCAGCACAGACGAGCTGGACAAAGACCCCATGCTTCTGAACTGTCAGAACGGCACCGTGGATCTTAAAACAGGAAAACTTAGAGAACACAAGCGCAATGATTTTATCACCAAAGTAACCCCGATAAATTATATCCCAGATGCGGCACACACCTTATGGGATGATTTCTTGAAACGTATTCTTGCTGATGATCAGGAACTGATAGCATTCATGCAGAGGGCTATCGGTTACGCCATTACAGGATTAACCACTGAGCAATGCCTGTTCATCCTTTACGGACATGGAGCCAACGGCAAATCAACGTTTTTACAGTCTATAAGTCATATCCTGGATGCTTATGCCATGCAGACCCCTACGGAAACACTCTTAATAAAAGGTAAAGGTGCCATCCCCAACGATGTGGCAAGGCTGAAAGGGGCTCGTTTTGTTACAGCGTCAGAGGCTGAAGCAGAACAGCAACTGGCAGAGAACCTCATCAAACAGATGACTGGAGGGGACACTCTTTCAGCAAGGTTTCTGCACCAGGAATTTTTCGATTTTAAGCCCACGCATAAGCTTTTTCTTGGCACCAATTACAAGCCCGTCATCAAGGGCACTGACCATGCTATTTGGCGGCGTATCCGCCTGATTCCATTCGAGGTGACTATATCAGAAAATGAACGTGATTCTCAAATGCTGGAAAAGCTGTGTACTGAATCAGAAGGTATCCTGGCTTGGGCAATTGAAGGATGCCGTATCTGGAACAACGATGGCCTGGGAGTACCTCCATCGGTTAAAAAGGCTACCGAAGTTTATCGAGGTGAAATGGATGTCATCGCTCAATTCGTGGATGATTGCTGTGAAAAAGGAACTGAGTTCACGGTCACCAGTTCCGATCTGTATTCTGCTTTTTCAGAATGGTGCTCCAAAAACGGTGAGCATACGGTGACAAAAAAGAAACTGAACTTACGGCTGAAAGAACTTGGATACGAGACTGCTAAGGTCGGAGCCGGTAAACAGCGTGGTTTGAGAGGGTTATCCCTCCTTCCTGTTGTCTGATCTAAACACAATAAGAAAAAAACGGGGGACGCATTTGGTACACATGGGACGCATTTTCACTAAAATAGGGTTTTTTTATAAAACCCTCTCATATAGAAAAAAAACCTGAAAATCGGTAAAATGCGTACCGATGCGTACCCGTTCTTACCATCTTTATCTTTTTTTTGTGTTCACCGTAACTTGAATTCAGTTGATTCAGGTTTCATAAAGCATCTTTTACAATTGATGATGGAGGGGGGCTGCCGCCAACAGTTAAACCGGCGAACGAATTTTATTGGGTATGATAGTGAACGGAATCAAAGTGTTTTTTCGGACGACAAAAAAACAGAATGAAGTAAACATCACCTTCTTGATGTGCATCAGCGTTCATGATAACGAATATTTTGTTTAGACGTCTAAACAGAAAATATTCAGTAACCCAGCATTACAAATAAGCCTTGATTTTTTGAGAGGGAGGAAGGCAGGATGACAGCTCTGGAAACACACGACAAGGTCTCTCCTTTTACCTGTAGCAACACTGAATGTGCCAAAACGTATGAGTGGAATGATTTTCAAATGATTGCAAACGTTTTTGGTTTCATTCTTCTCACGAACGGTGAAACAAGTCTTTTTGGATTTACCTGTCCCTCCTGCAAAAAGACTACTGCTCGACAATATTCATTATCACCTGACCAAATAATTCACGGTTGGAAATTATCAGAAGAATTTGAGAATTTTATTCCAGACTTTTCAAGCTATGTCCCAGGTAGGGTGATAAATTGCTATAAACAATACATTAAATTTCCTATTGAAAGCATTGAAGGTCTTTGCCAGAATACAACAGAGAGTAAGATTTTTCAGCCTCCTCACCAAGTTAATTCCTTTGATTATCCCGAATGGTTCGAAGAGAAAAGCTTATCATCTGTATGTGAAAAAGATATTGAACGAATTCTTGAATTTGAAAATCAGAATGGAAAATGCCTCTTCCCACGAATTATTGCCACCTCATCAATTTATAATCTATCTGAAGGCTTTATAAAGTTCATTCATGATTATCCAAATATTAAAGATGTCTTATACGATAATAAATACAAAATTATCGAGCTAATGAATACTATAGCGGAAACCCACTGTAATCCCAAACGTTGCACCGATAGCTCCATTACCATAGATGAATACCAGAACTTGACTTGCCAATTCCATTTGATCCGTCCTAATGAGTCACCCGAAAAAGAAAAAATAGTTGTGGACCTATTAGCTCAATACATGGCACAGCGGAACAACTTTAACTTTCCCCAAGTCTGTGTAAATGAATTTTTCAATAAATATCTTAAATCATTATTTTATGAAAAAGGATACTACAGATCAAAGCAATACTTTTTAGATAGTTATGAATATGAATACGAAAATGAACCATATGGTGTTGATGATGATGGTGATACCAATAATAATAATAATGGTTATTATCCGAATACTTATTCAAACAATCTGCTTGGACGTCCTGATCCATACAAACACGCAACATTAACCGCAAACGAACTCGCAAAAAGATGGGGAAGAGATGTTAACGCAATATTGCCATATATTTATGGCGGTGAGTTTAGTTTAACTGCGTATAGATATGACGGTGTGAGGATAGACATTCACAACCATCCTAATCTTAAAATAGATCTCCAAGATATTCATTTTCTTAAATCTGAAGTTGAAGAATTTGAAGTCATCGGACCAGAGGTATTTCATGTCAAAGAGACTGATAAGAAGGTCAGTCCCCCTATCAATAAACAAGTTGAAACATCTTCCATAACAAAAAAACAGCCGAAAAAAATTATCGATCCAAAAGAGGTTGCAGCTGCCGAATCCACGTTCCCAAATGTTAAGATAATAAGTCAAGATAGCAGGATAGATGAGATTAAAATAAAGATTTCTAAACGAGCTAAATTAAAAATTGAAAACTCAACATTTCTTATCCTTGGAGAAACTGGAACCGGTAAAAACCTATTTATTAATGCCATACATGAGGCATCTGGCAGAAAAGAATTAATTAGAATTGGTTGCGGTGAAAAGCCTCAAACGTTTGAATCTGAACTTTTCGGCTATTGTAAAGGTTCTTTCACCGGTGCAAATGAAGACAGAAAAGGTGCTTTAGAAAATATTAATGGCGGAATCATCTTCTTTGATGAAATTGGAAATCTTTCACTTGAATTACAGATGAAGCTTCTGGATGTTTTTCAAAACAGAAAATTTCAACGTTTAGGAGAAACAAAAACTAAATCTTTTGATGCTACCTTTGTTTTGGCAACCAATGCAAATCTCGAACAAATGGTTATAAACAAAGAATTCAAACAGGATTTATATGAAAGATTTAAGACTCCACAGTTCACAATTCCAGCTTTACGAGAAAGAAAGGATGATATCCCATTATTGACTGAGCATATCATTGAAAAATTTGATGAAGACCGGAAAAAAGACCCTTCGCTTCCAAAATTATCACTGACAAATGAATGTCTCGACGCATTAATGGCTTATGATTGGCCAGGAAATATTAGAGAATTAGAAAATGAAATTAAAAGTATTATGCAAGATCGTCTTGCGGATGGAAATCGTTCACCAATAACAAAAAAAGAATTGAATCCAAAAATTCAAAATGAAATTAAGAAAAAAAATGGAATTGCTAAAAATTGTGAAAACTCCGATTTAGATGAAATTGACCAGCAGATTATTTATTGGCGTAACGAATTAAATGGTCAAAACAAGATAACGGAAAAAATCGCTGAAAAGATTGGCATATCAAAAAGATCTGTAGAAAGGCATCTGGCAAAAATTAGAATCAACAACCCATCCCTCATAAATAATAAATAACAAATCTCTTGTCCAATTAAACTTCAGTTTCGCAATAAATCCTTACACAAAAAAGCGACATCATAATCTTCGTGTCGCGACACGACAGCGACATCAGATTGAATTGTCGCAATTTATATACGCTTCAACCCATCTCTATTTATCCATATCTATCTAATATAACAATGTTTTATACGATATCATCCCTTTCACCATCCATTGGCACATCCTGTGATATATCCTATGAGTGCGCGCATTAACATTAAACAAAATCAAGGACGGCCGTTCTAATCCAAATTATTGGAAAGGACAAAAATTATGAAAGGTACTTATCAGGATGTTCCAGTTGAAAAATTTAAGAAAGAAGACGAATCAGATCCCCGCCAAGATTATGGAGATATTGAAAGTCTCAAGCAATCACTTAAAAACAATGGTCTTCAAGAACACCTGACCGCAGTTCTAGGAGATGATGGCCTCTTTCATCTTCTCAGCGGTACAAGAAGGCTCCACGCGATGATATTAAACGGAGATAAAGTGATCCCTTCTTTCATTATCGAGGGAACAATGGGTCAAGAGGAGATTGATCACAGGCGATTTATTATAAAATATGAACAAAAAGCCCTCACCCCTATTGAGATCGCTACATATTTTGCCAGACTAAAACGTCAAGGGTACAGCCTTCGAGATATAGAAATCAAGTATGGTGTATCACCCGCAACGATCTCGAATTATCTCAAGCTTCTTAATCTAACAAAATCGGTCCATGATCTTGTTGCGACTGGAAGATTATCGTTCTCAAAAGGGGTTGAAATATCAAAGCTTGTCAACCCAAAACACCAAGAAAGAATGGCTAAGCAAGCAATCGATTTTGGATGGTCAGCCAAGAAAACTGGCTTAAAAGTTGACAGATTTCTTCGAAAGGAAAGGCAGATACCACTTGTAAAAATTATGGCGCCTAAAGGTGAAATTCCTGGTGTCTTTATCAAAGACTCCAGGGATATGAGTGAAATTGAAAGCGGCGCAGTCCATCTCATTATCACAAGTCCTTCATACTATATCGGCATGGAGTTTGAGAAAGGATACTCTGAAGAAGAACACTGGGAAAACATACGGGCGGTTATAGAAGAAATGGTAAGGGTTACTTGCCCAGGAGGGTACATAATTATAAATGTCGGTGACATGCACAACTATAAAGGACCGAAAGGAAACAACGGTTTTTCCCAAATCAAGCTTGTTGGCCACATCTACCAGAAATTTCTGAGAAAGTATGGTATTTACCTCAAAGACATCATTATCTGGTGTAAGGCTACCCATGCGTTTTCCAGAGATGTTTCAAAAGCTTGGTCAGAAAACACTCCACACACCGGCTATGGCATCCATATCAATCATGATTACATCTATGTTTTCCAAAAAAAAGGTGAACGTGAACTGCCGTCTGAAGACATCATTCTAAGATCCCGTATCACCAAAGAAGAATGGGTTCAGTGGGCAACCAGTGTCTGGATGATTGATCGTGTACGGAGAATGGAGGGGCATCCAGCGATGTTCCCCGAAGAACTGGTCCGTAGACTGGTCAGGATGTATTCATATGAGGGTGATGTCGTTCTTGATCCTTTCCTTGGAAGCGGTACAACCGTGAAAGTTGCACGGGAACTAGGACGTCAGGTATACGGATACGAACGTCTTGAACAATACAAAGAGGTCATCATGAAAAAGCTTGGTATTGAACCGGCTCCAGAAACGTATTCCATGGTTGATTACGGGAAACAGTCATTGGCGCTGAATAAACCAGTCGCAACAGACTCATTTTTGGAGCCCAGTGCCGAAAGTAAAAGTTGTAAGCCTCGTTTTATCTGCAGCGAGGGCTTCGACGATGGGTTGTTGACCGGAATTTAACACATGTGCGGGGCCTTAACCGCCCCGCATACATAAAAACTGATCATTGGATTGACAATCCAAATACCCGAAATAAACGAAGGATTATCAGATGTTTACAGCTGGTTGTGCCCATAATGTGCCCAAGAAACGGCTATACTCTATCAAAGAGTTAGTCGCCGAAATTGGTGCCACAGAATGGTTCTGGAGGAGCCAGATATGGGATGGTCAGCTTCCCTTCGTTCAGGTCGGAAAAAAAATGTTCATCGATGCCTTTGACGTTGAGGCATTCATACAAAAAAACAAAAATAAATATTAAGTCAGAATCAAAAGGAGAACACAATATGGAAACTAAAATTTTTACTTCAAAGCACTATAGATGGGATGAATTCACAGCAAAATTAAAGCACTTCCTTTATGCTCATACTGAAGGTGAAACTGACGAAGGTTCTTGTGCTGACAACTTTCATTTTACCGAAAAGATACTGAATCATTTCCCTGGAATTGATGTAGAGGGATCTATCGAAAATTTCAAAGAAATATATGGCTGTAAATGTGATTGCACACTCGCAATGTGCATTTGTTAAACAGACATTGAATTACGTATACCCCCGGCTTTTTATAGCTGGGGGTATTTTTTAATTAATCGATAATATTCAACGGGATTTCTTGATCATGAAAAAAGAGTATGGGATGATAAATCATGCATTCCATTTTGTGCCCTTCTTGTGCCCGTCAGTCAAGATGGAGGTGTGATATGGGAATGATCTACAAACGTGGTGACACTTGGTGGATTAAGTATTATCGGAACGGGAAAGCCTTTCGTGAAAGTTCTCAAAGCGACAAAAAGATGGTCGCAAAAAAACTTTTGGACAGAAGAGAGGGTGCCATTGCACAAGGTAAAGCCCCTGGTATCCAATTTGAAAAAGCGACCTTCGATGAACTTTCAGATGCTTTTATCCAGGATTACAAAATCAATGAAAAGAAATCGCTCGCAAGAGCGGAAAGGAGTGTTGATCAACTGAAAACCTTTTTCAAGGGTTACAAAGCACAAAACATAACAACACCAGTTATAAATTCATATGTATTGAGCCGACTTGAAGAGGACGTTTCCAACGCAACGATAAACCGTGAGCTTTCTGCATTGAAACGAATGTTAAACTTGGGAGCCAAACAAACACCACCTATTGTTGATAGAGTACCCCATATTCCGATGCTCAAGGAAAATAATACTCGAAAAGGTTTTTTTGAGCATGATGAATTTCTGGCTTTACGGGATGCTTTGCCATCACATATAAAAGGTGTCGTTTCGTTTGCATATAAAACCGGCTGGCGTATTTCGGAAATTTCAAGTTTAACTTGGTCACAGGTGGATAGAAAACAAGGTATTGTTCGGCTTGAGGTCGGTGAAACCAAAAATAATGAGGCTCGAACTTATTACCTGGATTCTGAATTGAAGACGATTGTCGAAAGCCAATGGATAAATAGGACAAGCCTTTCACCCTATGTTTTCTTGAACAAATCTGGGGATGATCGCATCAAACGCTTTGATAAGGTTTGGAAAAAAGCTTGCCAAGAAGCCAAGATTGGCTTAAAACATTTCCACGATTTTCGAAGGACGGCTGTAAGAAATATGGTCCGTTCTGGAGTGCCTGAGAGAGTTGCTATGATGATTTCCGGACATAAAACAAGATCAATATTTGACCGATACAATATCGTGAATGATACTGATCTTAAACTTGCTACAATCCAGCAGGAAAATTATCTAAAATCGCTCACGGGCACAGTTTCGGGCACAATCCATCAAATTGACTCGAAACGAAAAGCGGTAAGTAGTTGATTTGATTAAAAAAGCCCCCGTAGCTCAGTGGATAGAGCAATGGATTCCTAATCCATGTGCACAAGTTCGATTCTTGTCGGGGGCGCCACATCATAAAAGGCCCATGGATCTGTTTCCGAGCCATCGCGGTTAACTGCACTTTCAGGAAGCCCTCACCATGGATTTCATGTCAGCCTCCATCGTCGTCATCGGACTGGTTCTGTTCGAAACCATTTCAAGTATCGACAACGCCATCATCAACGCCCAGGTTCTGTCTACCATGGAACAGTGGGCCAGGCGATGGTTTCTTTTCTGGGGACTCCTTTTCGCCGTCTTTCTCATCCGGGGTATCCTTCCCTGGCTGATCGTCTGGCTCACCCTGCCATCCCTGGGGCCTGTGGAGGCCCTGACAGCCACGTTCAGCAACGATCCCAAAGTGGCTTCGGTCGTCCAGTCCTCAGCCCCCATTCTGCTCATCGGAGGAGGCACCTTTCTGGTGTTTCTGTTTTTCCACTGGCTTTTCATCGAACCCAAGAACTTCGGCCTGCCCGGAGAAGCGTTCATGCAGCGGCAGGGCGGCTGGTTTTTCGCCGTGGTCTCGATCATTCTCACCGTGCTCGTCTGGTTTGCCCTGAAAAGAAACACCATGATGGCGTTCAGCGCCGTGGTGGGCTCCACCGCATTTTTCATCACCCACGGATTCCGGGAACACGCGGAAAAAGTGGAGCGGGACCTTATCGGAAGCCGCATGTCCGACTGGAGTAAAATCATGTACCTGGAAGTCATCGATGCCACATTCTCCATTGACGGAGTCCTGGGCGCCTTTGCCTTCACACGGTCCATTCCCCTGATTCTGATCGGCAACGGAATCGGCGCCTTTGTGGTCCGGGAATTCACGGTTCACAACGTGGACCGGATCAAACGTTACCTTTTCCTGAAAAACGGGGCCATGTACTCCATCCTCTTTCTCGGCGTCATCATGATCGCCGAAAGTTTCGATGCCCATATCCCCATCTGGCTGTCCCCCCTGGTCACCTTCGGTGTGGTCTGTTTTTTCTTCATCAAATCCCGGGCCGCGATGAAGGAGGAAGAGGACAGTCCTGGCTCTTCAGAATCATTTGAAAATCATCCAGAATGAAAACATCCGTCGTTCAATGAGTCCTAAACGCTTTACGCCATCGGCTTTTCCTGCTATTGTTTTACGCATGTCTGAAGGGTTCGCCTCCAGTCGCCCCCCGCGGCTTCTTTCGTTTTTCCATGTGCGCGATGAAACGTCAAAAAAGAGGGCCGGGGTCCCCATTCCTTTGGAGAAGATAAACTACATGGCGTTAAACGTGGCTGTCACACACCCTGTCGATGCGCCTTGAGGTGGTCCATGCGTCAATGGATGGACAGCGCATTGTCGAAATACAAGGACTCCGATTTCGGACTTCGTTTGAAGGCCCGGTTTTTCGTCGGTGTCTGCCTGTTCAACATGGCCATGGTCCTGATTCTCATAGGCTCGATCCTCTTCCTAAATTCAAACGGACTCCGCTTCATCAAACCCAGCCTCTTCCCCATGTTTCTCTGTTTTTTCCTTGTTCCATGCGCCCTGGCGTTGCTGATCCGGGGGCACTTCGGTCTTTCCGCCCATCTGATCGTCATTATCAACCAGGTCACCATCTGGGCCGTGATCATACTGGACAAAAACCACCCGGTAACCCGTCTCGATACCTTCGCCTATGTTTTCTGCGTCCTTATCCTCCTTCCCCTGGTGGTCAACCGGAAGAAATCCGTGTTCCTGATCTATGGATTGGCCAATATCCTTTTTCTTTTCGGATATATGACCATCACACGGTCCAGCCTCCCGATTCCCGATCATGCGGTGATCGATTTTCTCAGAGACAACACCGCCGCCATCCTCATTGTGTCCGTCATTTCCTACAGTGTTTTCGCCATCAACCGGACCGCTCTGGAAAAAGCGAGGGCCGAAATTGAGGAAAGAACCCAGGCCGAAGCCACGGTTAAGGCCCAGAAGGAAAAAATGGAGGTCATCAACCTGGAGCTGACCGAGGCCCTCCGGAAAATGGAACAAACGGCCAGGGACCTCAAAGCGGCCAATGAACGTCACGAGGTCACACGCAACGAACTGGTGGAGGCCAATCTGCTCCTTCGTGAATCGGAAGAAAAATTTTCGACCGTTTTTCACAAAAGCCCCCTGCTCATAGGCCTGATGGATCTCCAGCGCGGAAGGTTCACCGATATCAGCGATTCTCTTTGCCGAATCATCGGATACAATACGGAAGAGGTCACCGGAAGGACCTCGGGCGAACTGGCCCTGTGGGCTTCACAGGAGGAGTATGAAACGATCAGGCGTGTTTTCATGTCCGGTGACAAACTCCATGGGAAGGAGATCACCATCCGTGACAGACAAGGTCACAGCCACCTTTTGTACCTTTCCTCGGAGATCGTTTCCATCAACAAAACCCCACACATCATCCTGATGGGCGTGGACATCACCGAGCGCCGACGCGCTGCGGAAGAAAAGTCCCATCTGGAAAACCAGCTTCGGCAAGCCCAAAAAATGGAAGCCGTGGGCCATTTGGCCGGGGGTATCGCTCACGATTTCAACAACATGCTGTCCGTGGTCATGGGCAGCACCGATCTTCTGATGATGGACGACCATCTTTCTGAACCCTCACGGAAGCGTGTAAAAAATATCCGTGACGCTTCGGAAAGATCGGCAGGACTCGTGCGTCAACTCCTCGCCTTTGCCCGGAGACAAACCATCAGGCCCCGGGGCCTGGATATCAACCGGACAATCTCCGGGATGTTTGACATGGTTCAGCACCTGATCGGAGAAGACATCCGGCTCCGCTGGATCCCCGGACAAGATATCGGTCCCGTCCTCATGGATCCTTCCCAGCTCGACCAGGTTCTGGCCAACCTCATGGTCAACGCCAGGGACGCCATTGGAAACGGGGGTGAAATCACCATTGAAACACAGCGGGTTGTCATCGGCGAATCCCACGGCACCGGCAAAACAGATGTTTACCCCGGAACCTTTACCGTTCTCTGCGTAACAGACAACGGCCGGGGCATGGACAAACAAACCCTGGACCAGATTTTCGAGCCGTTCTTCACCACCAAGGAGATCGGTAAAGGAACAGGCCTTGGACTTGCAACGGTTTACGGTATTGTAAAACAGAACAGCGGGTTCATTACCGTGACCAGCATGCCGGGGCAAGGCTCCACGTTCAAACTCCACTTTCCCGAGGCCCGGACGATTGACATTCATGCCACGGCACCGCCAAAGAGCCATGAGCCATCACGGGGCAGCGGAACCATACTTATGGTGGAAGACGATCCGGCCATCCTTGAAATCGGAGAATCCATTCTCGAACAACTCGGATACTCCGTTCTTACCGCCACCTGTCCGGAAACTGCCCTGGACATCGCCCGCAACCATGACGGTCCCATTGATCTTCTGCTCACCGACGTGGTCATGCCCAAGATGAACGGCAAGGTGCTGTCGGCCAGAATCTCCGAGATCAAACCAGGTATCAGGTGCCTTTACATGTCCGGCTACACGGCCAATGTGATCGCCCGCCACGGGGTTCTCGAGGACGGTGTTATGTTTCTCGCCAAACCTTTCACGGTAAAAGATATCGCGGACAAAGTCCGTGAGGCTTTCTCATCACCGATACCGGAATAATCACCCTCCCTGTAAAACGCTGTGTCTCTCCCACAGCCCGGAAGGCCGGAGGGACGCATCGCCTGCGGACCAGAATGCCGCAAGGAGTCGACCTCCAGAGGGTTCCGATTCTTCTGTTGCATATCCCGGATGTTCTGTTAGAATGTTGTCTCTTTTCAACGTTTCCCGGACATTTGGAGACCAGGACACCAGAGAGGGAGAGGCACATGGCCACTGGCGCATGCGGAATAAACTGCGATGTCTGCCGATTGAACGTCATCGGCACATGTTCGACCTGCGGGGCCGGTACAAGCCGTGAAGCGGCGTCGAAGCTGGCGGTCCAGAAACAGCTTTTCGGATCGGGCTGCCCGATTCTCGAATGCGCCCACCTCAACGCCGTGGCCTACTGCATGAGCGGTTGCGACCTGTTTCCCTGCGAAAATTTCAGAATGGGCCCTTATCCGTTCAGTTCGGGTTTTCTCGACATGCAGAAACGCCGTCTGTCCCAGAACCCTCCGGCCCTGACGCCCCAGGACAAAGACATCGTCGTCCCCAATGAATACTGGGACAGGCTTGTCCAAAGGGACATCACGGCCCTTTCCCATCTCACCCTCACCGAAGCCCGGAAGGAGGGTCTTGCCTTCCGTTTTCTGAACCGGGACATCCTGGCCGATTTCAAAGGGCGGCGGTTGAAGCAGAACAAACAGGGACTCTGGGACACCGTGAACGATCCTCTGCTCGAGCTGATCACCCTTCTTTACTTCAACAGGGTGGATGCCCTGTATCCTTTGGGACGCAACCTGGTCAGCACAAAAGACCTGAAAGAGGGCCACTTTTTCAAAGGCCCCCACGCCCTGAACATGGGCCCCCTGCTCCAAAGGTTCAAGGGAAGCCTCGGGGACTTCAGGGAAGCGGCCCATCATCTTTGCGCGGAACCTGTGGATATGGCCGACGCGGCCTTCCGGTTTCTGCCCTTTCCCAGAATCCCCATTTACTACCTGTTCTGGCAAAAGGACAACGAATTTGAAGCCTCGGTGGATGTGCTTTTCGACGCGTCCATAGAACGATGCCTCGACGCGGCCGGGATCTGGGGACTGGTAAACCTGGTCACCCGCTCGATTCTCCAGGCGAAGAACAACTGATCCAAACCATTTAAACGAATTTCAATCGACGCCATGATCCAGCTTTCAGACCACGACATCAACGAAACGAAAAAACAGCTCGCCAAAGCCGAGACACCTGAGAAACGCCGGATGATCCTCATGAACGTCCTGGGCTACGCCCCGTTTGTCAGCCGCCGGAAAATTCTTAAAGCAGGCGATCCTTCCATCCATATCGAACTGTATGAAAGCGCTCCGGACCACCCGGTGATCGTGTTCATTCCAGGGATCGGAACCTATGCGGAGATGTACTGCGAGTTTCTCTACAAGCTGTCCACCTGGGGCTTCAACGTGGCGGGAGTGGACCTGAGAGGCCACGGCTACTCCGGGGGAGAAAGGGGGGTCTACACGGTGGACCAGGTGACCGCCGACATGAACCAGGTGGTGACGGTGCTTTCGAAACGGTTTTCAGGCCCCGTGGGGTTTTTCGGCTGTTCCATCGGAGCGCCCCTTGCCATGGCCTGCGCGGAAAACGATCCAAGGATCCGGGCCCTTCTCTGCCATACCCTGTTTTTGTCCGAATACCCGCCGGATCTTTTCACGTTCTACGGCTGGAACAGCCTGAGGATGGCCCGGCTGTTCGTGCCGGACTTCAAGATCGACTTCCGGTCCTTCATCGACGTGAACGCCCTGATCCGGGGCAACGCCTTCGCCGATTTCATCGACTACGACGACCTCATCGTCTGGGAATACTCCATCGGAACCCTGGCGGACATCTATTCGTGGCGGACGTCCCTTCTCACCAGGGCCCATGATTTCAAGGCCGCCATCATCACCGGAGAAGACGACGAGGTGATCCAGGTGGGGTACATGCGCCACATCATGGAAAAGATGAAACACCCGTTCGACTTCATCTGCATCACCAACGCCCGCCACATGATCCCATTCCTCAACGTCCGGGAAACGGTTCACGCGGCCCGGGACTGGTTTATCGCCGCCTTCAGAGAGAAGGACTGAACAATTACGACCCTTACACCACGGCGTTTTCCAGCGTTCCGATATTTTCCACCGTAAGGCTCAGACAGTCCCCCGGTTTCAGGTAGACGGGAGGGTTCCGGGCGAACCCCACCCCTTCAGGCGTTCCGGTCAAAATCACCGTGTCCGGCAGAAGGGTCGTGTCTTCGGACAGATAGGCGATCAGCTGTTTCACGGAAAAAATCATGTCCGAGGTCCGGCTTTTCTGGAGTGTTTCCCCGTTCAGGTTCAGGGCCAGGCCAAGGTCCGACGGGTCGCGGATTTCATCCGAGGTCACCAGCCATGGTCCCAGGGGACAGAACGTGTCGAAACTCTTGCCCCTCACCCACTGGCCGCCCCCGCCGTTTTTCTGCCAGATCCTGGCGGACACGTCATTGGCCACCGTGTACCCTTTCACATAGGACAGGGCCTCGTCCTCCGTCACATTTTTCGCGGCCCGGCCGATGACCACGGCCAGTTCCACCTCGTAATCCACCTGGAGAGGTTCCCGGCAGGACGCGGGAAGAACGATGTCCCACAGGTGGCCCGTGACCGAAGCGGGGTTTTTCATGAACACCACGGGCCGTTCGGGTGGAACCATTCCCGTTTCCCGGGCATGGTTGGCGTAGTTGAGGCCGATACAAAAGATCGCCGCAGGATTCACGGGCGGCAGGTAGCGTGCGATGGCCAGGGACCGTCCGGTGGCCGTCCAGATCCCCCCTTCCATTTCCTGCTCCAAAGCTGTTCCGGGTGATTCGGGAACGCCGTGACGGATCTTTCCATTTTCATCACAGAATCGAACGATGCGCATTTCAGGTCCTTTCAACGGTTGTATGATTTATCCTCCGGTCGGAGGATTTTACGGTTCAGGGATTTTGTTAACGCTATGCCTGTTTTGTCAACCTTTTTCAGAAAGGCCATAGATCATGCCCATGTTTCATGGGATGGTCCTGCCGCCCCCGATTCATCATCTTGCCCCGATGTCCATGTTTCTGCTATGCTGGCCCTGTCATACCGACGATCCCTGATCCGGACGATGTATTTCCCACCCATGAAAGGAGACACCCATGAAAAAATTCGTTCTGTTCGTGTTCAACGGCGACCCCATGTGTTTCATCCATGTGCTTCTGAACGCCCTGGACATGAAGGCCAAGGGACACGAGGCGAAAATCGTGGTCGAAGGCGCCGCTGTGAAACTGATCCCCGAGCTCGTGAGACCGGAACACATGCTTCACGGATTCTGGAATAAATGCCTGGAAGCGGGCCTGGTGGAAGGGGTCTGCAAGGCCTGTTCCAACAAACTGGGCACCCTGGACGCCGCAAAGGAACAGGGTCTCGCCCTGCTGGACGACGTATCCGGCCATCCCGGCATGGCCGGATACAGGGATCGGGGGTACGAGATCATCACGTTCTGACGGGCGGCCCGTCCGAGGTTTTCACAGGCTCCTCCCGGAAAGGAAGAGCCTGTGGCTTTCCGGCCGCCCATTTCAAGGTCCTTCTGGCAATTCATCCTTCATCTTGAAATCATCCGTTTTTTCCATTATAGAATACCCTCATTCAGCCCGATAAATAATCAGATACTCCGGTTTCCCAAAATCAATCCGGAAACAAGGACAACCAGGATCAAAACAAAGGACGCCCGCCGATGAACACATTCGAAAAAGTCACCGTCGTCAAAAAAGCCAACATCTACGCCAACGGTTCGGTCACCAGCCGCACGCTCCTTTTTCCGGACGGCTCCAAAAAAACCCTGGGAATCATGCTTCCCGGTGACTACACCTTCAACACCGCAGAAAAGGAAATCATGGAAATTTTAGATGGAGAGCTGGAAGTCCTTCTTCCAGGGAATCCCGGCTGGAAGATCATCAAGGCGGGAGAAAGCTTCGAAGTCCCTGCCGGATCGGCCTTCAGCCTGAAAATCAAGAAAATCACCGATTACTGCTGTTCGTACATCGCCTGACAAAACCGGCAAGGGGGGCATCCGTCAGACAGGCAACTGAAACACGTATGAAGAGGTGGGTTATGAGGACATGTCGTTTCACTCTCGGTGCGGTGATGATCTGCGCCATGATTTTCTGGGCCACAGGCGCTTTCGCTGACCGGGCCCTCAAAATGACGAAAGAGGAGGCTTTTTCCGAGCAGCGGATCGCCCTGGTCATCGGAAACAGCAGCTACAAGGACAGCCCTCTGAAAAACCCGGTAAACGACGCCACGGACATGGCGAACAAACTCGAATCCCTGGGTTTCAAGGTCAAACGGCTCCTCAACGCCAATCAGCTTGACATGAAACGGGCCATCCGCCAGTTCGGTATCGACCTGAAAAAAGGGGGCGTGGGCCTGTTCTACTACGCCGGCCACGGCATGCAGGTCAAGGGCAACAACTACCTGATCCCCGTGGGCGTGGACATCATGGCCGAAGATGAGGTGGAAGACCAGGCCGTGGACGCCAGCCTTGTCTTACGGAAGATGCAGAGCGCCGAAAACCGTCTGAACATCGTGCTTCTGGACGCCTGCCGGAACAACCCGTTTGCCCGGAGCTTCCGGAGCGTCGAGAGGGGCCTGGCCCAGATGGACGCCCCCTCAGGCACCATGATCGCCTATGCCACGGCCCCGGGCATGACCGCGGCGGACGGCGATGGGCGAAACGGGGTTTTCACGAAAAACCTGCTCAACGCCCTTGAGAAATCAGGAAGCCTGGAACTCAGCCAGCTGATGAAGCAGGTGGGCAAAGGTGTCCAGGACGAAACGAAAAAAGGGCAGGTGCCCTGGGTGTCCTCGTCAGTCACCGGAGATTTCTACTTTATCAACATCCATGTGGACAAGGCCAAGGGCGACAACACCGTGGTGGTGGTTCCGCCCAAGAAGTCCATCGACGAGGAGGAAGAGTTCTGGCTGGCCATCAAGAATTCCAACAAGGTCCAGGATTTCAGGGACTACATCGAACTATACCCCCAGGGCCGTTTCAGGAAGATCGCCGACATCAAGATCCGCCAGCTTTCCGAGGAAAAGAAAAAACCCGAGCCTGAAAAACATGATCCGGCTGTTGACGCCAGACCGGCCATTTCAGGCAGCACCCTCTTGAACGATTCGTTCTACGGCAACGAGAACAGCTGGAAGCTCTGGCCCTATGGAGAGTATTACATCGCCGACATCCAGGGCGGTGTGTACCAGATGGAAACGAAAAACGAGCTGAACTCTTCGGAGTTCATGGGCCGAAGCCTCAGTCTGCCCGAGAACTTCGAGGTTCAGGCCACTACCACCTGGAAGCGTGGCGTGGATGACCGGGCTTACGGCATCGCCGTTGGAATCGACGGCCCGAACCGTTACAACTTCGGTGTCAGCGGCAACGGCTGGTCGTTCGTCAGCGGCTACAACAACAACCAGGTCATCGATCCGGCCCCCATGCCCTGGAAATCAGGCACGGCCCTTATCGGTGACGGCACCCGGCAGAACATCCTCAAAATCCGGGCCAGGGGTCCTCTCTTCGACTTCTTCGTCAATGGCCTCCTGGTGGGAACCGTGACCATTCCCATAGCCCACGACCGGCTCAAGATCGGTTTTTTCGTGGAGAACAAACAGCTGATCCATTTTGACGATCTCCGGATCACGGCGGAGGGCGGCGGCCGGGACGGCCGGGTGATCTTCTCCGACAGCTTCTACGGCAACGACAACAGCTGGGCCATGTGGCCGAACGGTGATAACTACATCAACGCCATCGAAGGCGGCGTCTACATGATGGAAACGAAGAACACCCTGAACTCGGCGGAGTTTCCGGGAAGGTTCACGACCCTTCCCCAGAACTTCGACATCGAAGTCGGTGCGATCTGGAAAAAAGGCGTCGACAATTACGCTTACGGGCTCACCATGGGAACGGATCACCAGAACCGTTACAACTTCGGCCTCTCGGGCAACGGTTGGTCCTATGTCAGCGGGTACAGCAACAACCAGGTCATCGAACCTTTTCCCATGCCCTGGACAGCCAACACCTGCCTGATCGGAAACGGAACGACACGGAACGTGATCCTGGTGAAAGTGCGGGGAACCCAGTGCGAGTACTACGTCAACAACGTGTATGTGGGCAAGGTGACCATCACCCTTCCCCGGGACAGGATGCGTTTCGGCTTTTTCGTGGAAAACATGCAGCAGGTCCATTTCGACGACCTGAAGGTCACAGCTTACTGAGGTGATGATGAACCGTTTCACCCTTGATCCCCGACTTCAGAACGACTGTTTCATTCTTGGGAAAATGGGCCTTTCTCATCTCCTTCTGATGAACAACGCCCTTTTTCCCTGGTTCATCCTGGTTCCCGAAACCAAGGCCGTGGAGCTGTGCGATCTGGACCGGGACTCCCGGATTCTTCTTCACGAAGAAACCGACCGCACAGCCCGTTTCGTCAAGGACCATTTCCCCGTGGACAAACTCAACGTGGCGGCCATCGGCAATGTGGTACGCCAGCTCCACGTCCATGTGATCGGCCGGAGGACCGACGACCCCTGTTGGCCCGGGGTGGTCTGGGGAGCCGGAATGACAAAGCCTTACAGCGACGAAAAACGTGACACGTTGGTCCGCCTTGTCAGGAGCTGTTTTCCTTCGCCCCTTTCTCTGCCCTGACCTCCTTGACGGGATCGTATACCGGGCGGATTCAAAAAAAACGCCCCGGATCTTAATGTTTTGGATTGACCCGCCGATACCATATGTAAAGAGACAAGGCAATCCAACCCAATCCCACAGGAGGTTGTTATGAAATACGGTGAAATCAGATGGAAGGTTGAGAAAATCGTTTTCAAGATTGACGGCGGCATCATCAAACGGAAATGTGAAGTGGACGAAGGCCGGACCCTCATGAAAAAAGTACCGGTTCCCATGGACCTCGCCGAAGTGCCCTGCCCCCGTACCCATTGAAGGGCCTGACGTAAGAGAAACACAGGCCTTCCGGTTTTCCGGAAGGCCTTTTTTTATGGCCGACGTTCATCCGAACTGTCGTATCCCCTCTTCGAAATCGTCGTACATTTTCCGGACCACGGCGTGGCCGATGCCCGGAAACAGGGCGTTCAGCCGGTAAAGCCATTTCCACCAGGAGGGAATGACGATGACCGGTTTGTTCGCCGCGATTTCCCGAAGTGCCTTTCTCGCGAAAGCATGGGGTTCCATAGGCCACATCCGCTCCCATGTCCTCAGCTGGACTTCCCTGGGAACCGGGCTGGTCATGGCCCCGAACCGGCCGCCGTTTTTAAGGATTGGTGTCCGGACCACTCCGGGACAAAGAACGCTGATCCGGACGCCAAAGGCCGCCGCCTCGGGCCGGAGCGAGGTGGAAAGCCCCACCACGGCGTGTTTGGTCATGGCATAGGACACCGCCATGGGAACAGGCAACAGACCTGCCACGGACGAGGTATTCACGATATGCCCGTGCCCCTGTTCCCTCATCAGCGGATAGGCAGCCTGGATGCCGTGGACCACACCCATGAGGTTCACGTCCACAATCTGTTTCCAGTGTTCCAGCTGATAGCGGGACACCCGGCCTCCGATGCCGATCCCCGCGTTGTTGAACATGAAGTCCACAGCCCCATGCCTTGCGGCCGTTTTCCTGACAAGGTCTTCCATGTCGTCGGGACGACGGACATCGATGTACTCCGCTGATCCCCTGCCGCCCAGGGCATGGATGGTTTTCAGCACATCGTCCGCCGCGTCGAACTGGAGGTCGGCAATCACCACATTCGTGCCGTAAAGGGACATTTCGATGGCCAGGGCCCGGCCGATACCCGATGCACCGCCGGTGACGATGGCTGTTTTGTCCTTGAAAATGGCCATGGATGGCGGAATCGCCATAAGATCCTCCCGCCATGCGATGGGCGGTGATTGGGAAAAAGGTAACACGATTGAACAGCAGGGCCTCGCCCTTTGGTCGATGGTGAAAAATACTATCTGAAAGACAGCCAAAGATCAAATCCAAAAAACGTCATTCCAGGCCAACACGACAAGGCTATCCTGAGCAGGCCAGTCACCACCGGACAGGCTCAAGACCCCGGCTTTCCAGCCAGGCGTTGGCCTTTGAAAAATGACGGCATCCGAAAAAACCACGGTAGGCCGAAAGGGGCGACGGATGGGCCGCAGCAAGAATCAGGTGTCTCGTGCAATCAATCAGGGATGAGAGACTCTGGGCTTTGGAACCCCAGAGCAGGAAAACCAGATGGTCCCGCTGGCGCGACAGTTCGGAGATGGCCTGGGACGTGAGGGTTCCCCACCCCAGATTCCGGTGGGACATGGGTTTGGCCTCCTCCACGGTCAGCAGGGTGTTCATGAGAAGGACACCCTGGTCAGCCCAGTCCGAAAGGTCCGTACCCTGGGATTCAGGGTTTTTCTTTGTATCGTCGGCCACTTCACGGAGAATGTTTCGTAACGAGGGGGGGGCGTTGACGCCTTGCGGCACGGAAAAGGCGAGACCATGGGCCTGCCCTTTTCCGTGGTAAGGGTCCTGGCCCACGATCACCACGTTGACCTGATCGAACGGTGTGCGGCAAAAGGCGTGAAACACCTGCTCGTCCGCTGGATAGATCGTGGCCTTTTTTCGAAGGTCCCGGACCTTTTCAAGGAGACGGTCCGCGGTTCCGTCCCCGAAAAAGGGAACCGCCTCAGCCCACGAGACAAGACCGGGATTTCGTTCAACCGTTCTTCTTTTCAAAATACTCCATGAATTCCACAAGGGCTTGGACCGATGCGAGGCTGGTGGCGTTGTAGATCGAGGCCCGGCATCCGCCCACGGATTTGTGGCCTTTGAGGCCGCCGAACCCGTTTTCAAGGGCCTGGGCCACAAATCGCTGTTCCAGTTCTTCGGAAGCGAGACGGAAGGTCACGTTCATCTGGGACCGGCTGTCCGCGTCGGCCGTTCCCTTGTAAAACCCGCTTCGATCCATGGCCGCGTAGAGGCATCCGGCTTTTTCCGCGTTGATCTTCCCCATGTTTTCCAGGCCTCCCACGGTTTCCTCCAGCCATTTCATGGTGAGCTGGATGGCGTAGATGGTGAAACAGGGCGGGGTGTTGTACATGGAGTTGTTGTCCGCATAAGTCTTGTAGGACAGCATGGTGGGAAGCCCTTCGGGGATCCGTCTCAGCATGTCGTCTTTCACGATCACCACTGTGGCTCCGGCAGGCCCGATGTTTTTCTGGGCTCCGGCGTAGATCAGGCCGATGTTGTCCATGGGTACGGGCCGGGACAGGATGTCCGAACTCATGTCGATCACCATGGGCGCGCTGCCGGTGTGAGGGAAATTGTGCCACTGGGTGCCCTTGATGGTGTTGTTGGATGTCAGGTGAACGTAGGCGGCACCTGGGTCGAACGACAGATTTTTGGGAATGTAGGCGTAGTTTCTGTCCTTGGACGAGGCCACCACCCGGATGGTTTTTTTCTGGATCCGGGCTTCGGCGATGGCTTTGGAGGACCAGGTGCCGGTGTCCACGTAGTCGGCGCTCTCGCCCTCACCGAGAAAATTCATGGGAACCATGGCGAACTGGAGGCTGGCCCCGCCCTGGAGAAACAGCACATGGTACTCGGCCCCCAGGGTCAGAAGCCTTCTGATCCGGGCCACGGCGTCGTTGATGATGTCGTCGAACCACTTGGACCGGTGACTGATTTCCATGACGGACATCCCGCTTCCCTTGTAGTTCAGAAAGGAGGCGTTCATCTCCTCCAGCACAGGCAGGGGCAGGGCTGAAGGTCCGGCGTTGAAGTTGTGTATGCGTTCCGTTTTCATCGTTGTCTCCATGACCCCATTCGGGGATTGAAATTCTGTGGATTTGATTCTAAACTCCGGGCTCATGTAGCATATTTTTATTGATCGGACTATAGTTTCTTGGACCTGAGTTTCCTGACCTTTAAAGGCGGTATGGCATGGCGAGAAAAAAAGCGGCGACCAACGAACCCACGGCGCGGGAACCCTTTTCCATGGACCTTTTCGTGGCCATTTTGAAAGAGCGTTACAAAACCTGGAACGCCCCGGTGATCACCTTGCTGTCCCACGACGGGGCCAGCCCCTTCGAGGTCCTGATCTCCACGATCCTTTCTTTGCGCACACGGGACGAGGTCACGGCCGAATCGTCGAAACGGCTGTTCGAAAAGGCCAGGACACCCGAGAACATGATCGCCCTGGGCGAAGCGGCCATCGCCGAAGCCATCTATCCCGCAGGATTTTACCCCACCAAGGCGAAACGGATCGTGGAAATCAGCCATATGATCCTCGACCGTTTCGGCGGCGTGGTTCCCGACGACATCGACGCCCTTCTCACCCTGCCCGGCGTGGGCCGGAAAACCGCCAACCTGGTTCTGGTGGAAGGCTACCGGAAAAACGCCATCTGCGTGGACACCCACGTTCACCGGATCAGCAACCGGATCGGTTACGTCACGACCAATTCCCCGGACAAGACGGAAATGGCCCTCCGTGAAAAACTCCCCGAACCCTACTGGATCATCTACAACGAGATGCTGGTGGCCTTCGGCCAGATCCTCTGCCGTCCCCTCTCCCCCCATTGCAGCGTCTGCCCGGTGGAGTTCATGTGCCCCAGGGTGGGGGTGACGAAAAGCAGGTGATCAACCATGCGATCCACGTCTTGAATCAGCTGCCGAGACCTGCTATGACTTGAAGTCTCTCGACCACCGCTTTCAGACACAGGAGAACGACCATGAAACGCATCACCTTCTTATTCTTCGTGTTACTGCCGGTTCTGACCGGCTGCTTTCCCACGGTCCGGATGTTCAGCGACGGAACCGATCCCTTGCGCGAATTCACCGTGGAAGGCAAAGGCAAAGACAAGGTCCTGATCGTCTCCATCCAGGGCACCATCACGGACCAGGCCCAAGAGGAGATGTTCCGGCACCGGCCGGGTCTTCTGGCCGAAACCCTGGCCCAGCTCAAGAAAGCCAGAATGGACCAGAATGTGAAGGCCCTGGTCCTCAAAGTGGATTCTCCCGGCGGCACAGTGACGGCCAGCGACATCCTGTACAATGAAATCAAACATTTCAAGGAAGTCCGGAACATCCCCGTGGTGGTGTCCATCATGAACGTGGGGGCTTCCGGAGCCTATTACCTGGCCCTGCCGGCGGATAAAATCATCGCCCATCCCACCTCCATCGTGGGTTCGGTGGGCGTGATCTTTTTAAGACCCAAAGTCTACGGACTGATGGAAAAACTCGGTGTGGCCATGGAAGTGAACACCTCGGGCCCGGAAAAAGACATGGGCTCGCCGTTCAAGGCGGCAACAGACGAGGAACGGGCCTACTTCCAGGCCATGATCGACAGCATGGCCGGGCGGTTCTACTCCCTGGTGGCTGCCCACCGGGAACTCCCGGAAGGGGCCATGGACACCATCCGGAAAGCCGGCGTCTTCATGCCCGAACAGGCTTTGAAACTGGGACTGGTGGACGGTATCGGTTACCTTCCTGAAAGCATCGAAACGGCCGCAAAACTGGCCGGAATCGGGGAACCGTATTCCGTGGTGACCTACCGCAGGGGCCGTTTTCCCGACGACACGATCTACAACAGCGCGGCGGCCATGGTAAAAAACGGCCAGCCCCTGAGCCTCAACGTTCCCGTGCTGTCGAACCTCGAGCCCGGTTTTTATTACCTTTCTCCCCTTTTCCTCGGCAAGGAATAAGGGACCGGCCGTGATCTACCTGTTCGACTGGGGGAACACCCTGATGAAAGACGATCCCGGGGAAAAGGGCCCCATGCATCTGTGGAGCAAGGTGGAGCTCTGCCCCAACGCCGGCCCCATGCTGGAAGCCTTGAGCCGCTGTCACGCCCTCTACCTGGCCACCAACGCCGAGGACTCGGATGAGGCGGATATCCGCAAGGCTTTGAACCGGGCGGGGATCGGGATTTTCATCAAGGGCATTTTCTGCTTCAGAAGCCTGGGGGTAAAGAAACCTTCGCCTGAATTTTTCACCGCCGTTGTCAGAGAACTCGGATGCTCTCCGGCGGATCTGACCATGGTGGGAGACGATCCGGAAAAAGACGTCCTCTGGGCCCTTCAGAACGGGGCACGGGCCGTTCTCTACGATCCGGCGGGCCGCCATCGCCATGGGGGTTTTGCCCGCATCGGGGATCTGATGGAATTGTGTCCAGACGGCGGCGCCGCAATATGATGTCACCCAAAAATCGTGGGACGGTTTAGAGCTTATCCGTAAATAAAGTGTGTTATTTTGCCAAAACCTGATATGATGA
>CAZWTY010000065.1:0-25220 GCA_964637565.1 uncultured Desulforapulum sp. | reverse complement strand
CCGTCGCGGAAATCGGTCACAAGGACCTGTACACCCACGTGATCGTGAACGACCGGCTGGAAACGGCGAAACAGGAACTGTTCGAGCTGGTCCGCGACGCGGGGGGGTGTTCCTGATTTTATGTCTCCGGCGGCCCTGCCGGGAGTCAAACTTTTTAAAAAAGTTTGACCCAATGGGTTATGGAACAAATGGACGTTTGATCGTACCACAAAACCATTTGTCCAGATTTTTAAAATCTGGTCCCCCGGAAGGGCCGCCGGAGGCCAAGATGACAACGTCAAATCAGAACGAACGATAAAAAAAGGATGACCACGTGAAACCGTCGAGAAAACCCCAGCGGGGCAAAGACCCTCAGAGAACGGGGAAAACCCCGTCCTCGGAAGTCCTTTACGGACTGAATCCGGTGATGGAAACCCTGCGGGCTGGAAGGCGGCGTATCTTCGAGCTGTTTGTTCCCGAAGACCGCCTGGCCGAAAGGATCACTCATCTGGTGGCCGAGGCGGAAAACCTGGGGGTGACCGTCACCCGGACCGCGCCCTCCCATATCGGCAAGCTCAGCGGCACGGAGTTTCACCAGAACGTGGCGGCCAGGGTCAGTCCTTACCCCTTTGTTGAACTTGCAGATGTGCTGGGCAGGCCGAACACCGACAGAGCCCCCTTTTTTCTGATTCTCGACGGGGTGGAAGACCCCATGAACCTGGGCGCCCTGGCCAGAACGGCCCTGGGGGCCGGGGTGGACGCCCTGTTCATCCCAAAGGACCGGGCCGCCATGCCCACGCCAACGGCGGTGAAAGCTTCGGCCGGGGCCCTGGAACACCTGCCCGTGGTTCTTGCCACCAACCTCAACCACCTGATCCGGGACCTCAAAAAGGAGGGTTTCTGGATCACGGGACTTGACGGGAACGCCCCGGGTTCATTATATCAGTGTGATTTTACGACAGCCCTGGCCCTGGTCATCGGCGGAGAAGGCCGGGGGGTGAGGGATCTGGTGGGCAAAAGCTGCGACCATCTGGTGTTCATTCCCCAAGAGGGCCCGGTGAACTCTCTGAACGCCTCGGTGGCCGGGGCGATCGCCATGTACGAGGTGGTCAGGCAGCGTTACGGACGATAACACGGCGGGCGTTTCGGCCCGTGACACATTTTTCTTGAAAGGATGAAGACATGAGCAACGGACACAAGATCACGATCAACAGCGACGGAAGCCTCAACGTTCCCAACGACCCCATCATTCCCTACATCGAGGGCGACGGGACAGGGCCGGACATCTGGCGGGCCAGCCGGATGGTCATCGACGGCGCCGTGAAGGCGGCTTACGGCGACAGCCGGAAAATCGAATGGATGGAACTCCTCGTGGGCGAGAAGGGATTCGAACAGAAAGGGCAATGGCTTTCCGACGAGGCCCTGGCCGCCATGCAGGAATACGTGGTGTCCATCAAAGGCCCCCTCACCACGCCGGTGGGCAAGGGGATCCGCAGCCTGAACGTCACCATCCGCCAGAAGCTGGACCTCTACGCCTGCGTCCGTCCGGTGCGCTACATCGACCCCGTTCCCAGCCCCATGAAAGCCCCTGAAAAGGTCAACATGGTGATTTTCCGTGAAAACACCGAGGACGTGTACGCCGGCATCGAGTACGAGGCCGGAAGCCCCGAATCGGAAAAAGTGGCGGCTTTCCTCAGAAACGAGCTGGGAGCCGACCTTCCGGAGCAACCCGGCATCGGCATCAAACCCATGAGCGCCGCCAACACCAAACGCCTGGTGGCCAGCGCCATCCGCTACGCCATCGACAACAAGGCCCCCAGCGTCACCCTGATGCACAAGGGCAACATCATGAAGTACACCGAAGGCGCGTTCAGGAAATGGGGCTACGAGGTGGCCAAAGAGCTGTTCCCCAACGAAACCATCACCGAGGACGAACTCTGGGAGAAATACGACGGCAAGGCCCCGGAAGGAAAAGTGGTGATCAAGGACAGGATTTCCGACATGCTGTTCCAGCAGGTGCTGCTGCGTCCTGACGAATACAGCGTCATCGCCTGCCCCAACCTGAACGGCGACTATATGTCCGACGCCCTGGCGGCCCAGGTGGGCGGTCTCGGCATCGCTCCCGGCGCCAACATCGGGGACACCTGCGCCGTGTTCGAAGCCACCCACGGAACAGCCCCCAAATACGCGAACCTGGACAAGGTGAACCCCACGTCCCTGATCCTTTCCGGGGCCATGATGCTCGAGTACATGGGCTGGAAAGAGGCCCACGACAAGATCATCGAAGCGGTCCAGAAAACCATCCAGAGCGGCGTGGTGACTTACGATCTGGCCCGCCAGATGGAAGGGGCCAGGGAAGTGAAATGCTCCGAATACGCCAAGGCGGTTGTGGACGCCATGGGGGTTGCCGCCTAAGCCATGGGAACCATGAGCCGATTCGATCCGATGATCCTTTTGCTGAAAAAGACGGCCCGGTCCTTTCGTGACGCGGTGTTTCCACCGCGTTGCCTGGCCTGCCGGTCGTTTTTTGTCCGGAGTGATCATGAGATCCGAGAGGCCGCTGCGTCAGAGGGAACAGGCGTGGACGCCATCCGCCAGGGCCTGTCGCCCTTTCTCTGCGACGAGTGTCTGGCCGGGGTGAAGGCCGTGGAAAGCCCCCTGTGTCCCCGCTGCGGCATGATGTTCCGGGAACGGGTGTCCGACGACCATCTCTGCGGAACCTGTCTGACCGAACCGGGACGATTGTCCATGGCGCGGGCCTTCGGGGTTTACGAACGGTCTCTGATGCAGGTGATCCGGGCGTTCAAGTACCGGGGGAAGGTCCAGCTGGCCAGACCCCTGGGAAGGCTTTTGTTCCAGGTCTACCAAACCTGTTACGGCACAGGACAGGGCCCGGACCTTATCCTGCCGGTGCCCCTCCACAAACGGAGGTTCAGGCAAAGGGGTTTCAACCAGGCCTTTCTCATGCTGAAAGAGTGGCCGGGTCGTCTGGATCACGGCCAGCACGACCAGACGCCCCGGATCGTCCGGGACGGACTCTTGAGGACACGGAAAACAAAACCCCAGGCCGGACTCGACAAAAAAAGCCGGAAGACCAACATCAAAGGGGCCTTCGCCCTGTCTTCCGGCTGTGACGTGAAGGGACGGCATGTGCTTCTCGTGGACGACGTGTACACCACCGGGGCCACGGCCGACGAGTGCGCCCGGGTTCTTTTGGGCGGAGGAGCGTCCCGGGTGGATATCCTTACCGTGGCCCGGGCGTTGTAGTCGTCTGGTTAAAAAAAATTCAACGCCTCCGGCGGCCCTCCCGGGAGGCCGGCTTCCGCGCTTTCGCGAGGACAAGCTTTAAAAGCTGGGCAAACAGGTTTTTTTGATGGGAAGGGCAAGATGGCCATATCAATAAAAAACAATATCGTGAAAGCCGCCGTGCTTCAGTTCGATGTGACGCTTGGCCATATCCCCGCCAACATGGAGAAAGTGGAGCAGGGGGTGCGCCGTCTGGCCGAAGCCGGGGCGGATCTGGTGGTCCTGCCCGAGATGTGGTCCTGCGGTTTCGACTACGAACGCCTGGAGGGCCATGCCGCTGAAAGTCCGGCGGTCCTCGAACGTCTGGGAAAGCTGGCCTCGCTCTGTGGTGTGAACGTGGCCGGGTCCCTTCCCCGTGAGACGGAAAAAGGCATCGCCAACAGTCTGGTGCTGCTGGACCGGAACGGACAGGTGACGGAGAGTTACGACAAGATCCATTTGTTTTCACCGGGCGACGAGCACCGGCACTTTGCCGGAGGCGGGAGAGCCGGCCTCTGCGACACGGACCTGGGCCGGATCGGGCTGATGATCTGCTACGACCTGAGGTTCCCCGAACTCTGCCGGACCCTGGCCCTGGCCGGTGCGGAGATCATCGTCATCGCGGCCCAGTGGCCCCTGGCCAGGAAAGTTCACTGGGAAACCCTGATCCGTGCCCGGGCCATCGAGAACCAGGTGTTCGTCATCGCCGCCAACCGCTGCGGCTCTGACCCGAAACTGAATTACGCGGGGCACTCGGCCATTGTGGGGCCCTGGGGAGAAACCCTGGCCCAGGCCGGAAGTGACGAAACCGATTTGCTGGCCGACCTGGATCTGTCTGACGTGGAGCAGGTGAGGACGGCCATTCCCTGTTACGCGGACCGGCGGCCCGGGGTTTACGGAAAAGACCTATGATCGAAAGAAAAGAGTCGGGCCTCCATTACTTCGAGTTTTCCCATTTCAGGGAGCACCCGGCTGTGGTCCACGGGCTTTTTTCCCGCCGGGGCGGGACCAGCCAGGGGCCTTTTGAGAGCCTGGACATGGGGCAGGGCACCAGCGACCCCGACGAGACGGTGCGCCGGAACAGACGGAGGCTGGCAGAAGAGCTGAACGTCCCCCGGGTTCTCAGTCTTAAACAGGTCCACGGGGACACGGTGCTCTGCTGGGACAGGGGCCAGGCCCCCGATTCTCCCCCAGAGGCCGACGCGGTGGTCACCGACAGGAAGGGTGTGCTTCTGATGATCCGCACAGCCGACTGTCAGGCGGTTCTCCTTTTAGACCCGGTGAAACAGGTGGTGGCCAACATCCACTCGGGCTGGCGGGGCAGTGTGGCCAACATCATCGGGAAAACCCTGGATGTGATGGCGGACCGTTACGGTTGCGACCCGGCAGACATCCTGGCGGGCATCGGCCCGTCCCTGGGGCCCTGCTGCGCCGAATTCGTGAACTACGAATCGGAGCTTCCCCCGGAGTTCTGGCCGTACAGAGACAAGCACCGCCATTTCGATTTCTGGCAGATCAGCCGGAACCAGCTGGAATCGGCCGGGGTCAAGCCCGAATCCATCCGGGTGAGCGGCTGGTGCACCGCCTGCCCGGACAACAAAGATTTGTTTTTTTCCTACAGACGGGATAAGCTCACCGGACGTCTGGCCAATGTGATCGGCCTGCGGGATTGAATAAAAAAGAGAAACACGCCGAACTGGCGATTAAAGAAACGGAACAAAGGATATGCCACAGGAAAACGCGAAGGTATTATGGAACAGGCCGGTCAGCAGCAACACCATGCACATGGGGCTTTACAGCCCGAATGCCTGCAAAGACGTGGTCCCCGGACAGTTTGTCATGGTCAGGACCGGTTCTACGGTGGACCCTTTGCTCCGGCGGCCCTTTTCCATTCATCAGGCCATCGTGGAAAACGGTGTGATCACCGGAATCGAGCTGCTGTACAAGGTGGTGGGTCCGGTGACCTCCCGCTTGGCCGCCCTTGCGGAAGGCGACGAGCTGAACCTGGTGGCCCCCCTGGGTCAGGGGTTCAGGCTGCCCGGCCTCCTTTCGGACGTGATGCTGGTGGGCGGAGGCATCGGCGTGGCTCCTTTGATGTACCTGGGCTCCTGGCTGGTGGAAAAGGGCATCGCCCCCTCGGTCATCCGGGTGCTGATCGGCGGCCGGAATCAAGATGACGTTCTGTGCCAGGACCGTTTCAGGGACATGGGCATGGAGGTTCTCGTGAGCACCGACGACGGCAGTCTGGGGGAAAAAGGCCGTGTCACCGAAACCATGGAACGGGTTATGGCCGGGCGCAAACCCGAGATGGTCTACACCTGCGGTCCACACCCCATGCTCCACGCCGTGGCCCATCTCTGTGAAACCATGGATGTGGCCTGCCAGGTGTCCGTGGAAACCCTCATGGCCTGCGGCGTCTGCGCCTGTCTGGGCTGCGCCGTGGAAAAACGCGAGGACGACGGCTCGTACATGCACGTATGCAAGAACGGGCCGGTGTTCGATGCACGGGATCTGGCCTGGAAATAAGATGGCGTCGTAAAAAAGCCCGATTCCTGCGTTGCGCTTCATCACTCGTCACTGCGGCGTACCTTAGTACGCCTCATTCCTCGGGATTCGCGACGCCTTGGACTCGAACTTTTTTACATAGCCATCCATATGATGACTTTATCCGGGTTCATCAAATAGAAACCTCTGAACGAAACGGTAAAAACAGCGAAGTATGCCCATTGAACTGACAGCGAAAGTCCGGGCCGCGGGCTGAGCGGCGAAAATCGATCCGGGGGTCCTGGAGAGAATCGTCAGCGGTCTTCATGTGAGGCGTCACCCCGATCTCCTCGTGGGGATCGATGCGCCCGACGACGCCGGGGTGTTCAGAATTTCGGAAGACATCGCCCTGGTCCAGACCCTGGACTTTCTCACCCCCGTGGTCGACTGCCCTTTTGATTTTGGAAAGATCGCCGCGGCCAACAGCCTGTCCGATGTGTACGCCATGGGCGGCGTTCCCCTGACCGCCATGAACATTGTCTGCTTTTCCGTGGACGAGTTCCCCGAAGACGTGCTCCGGGAAACCCTGGCAGGGGGCCTTGAAAAGATCCACGAGGCCGGAGCCGTTCTGGTGGGCGGGCACAGCGTGGACGACCGGGAGTTCAAATACGGTCTTTCCGTCACAGGCCGTGTTCACCCGGACCGGATTCTGAGAAACGGTGGCGCCATGGCCGGTGATGTTCTGGTGCTGACCAAACCCTTGGGCACCGGGGTGCTGTCAACGGCGGTGAAGGGGAAATTCGCCGACGAGGAAGCGACGAGACTTCTGGTGGAAACGGCCGGAACCCTGAACAGGAAGGCGGCTGAAATCATGTTGCGCTTCCATCCCAGGGCCTGCACCGATGTCACGGGCTTCGGACTGGCGGGCCATGCCCTGGAAATGGCCGCCAACGGGAACGTCATCTTTCGCCTGGACAGCCGAAGCGTTCCAGTCCTTGGAAAAGCCAGGGAATACGCGGCCATGGGCCTTCTTCCGGCAGGCAGCTACAAGAACCGGTCGTTCTGTGAAAAAAAACTCGGGATTTCAAAAGACGCGGACCTGTCCGCCCTGGACCTGATGTTCGATCCCCAGACCTCCGGGGGGCTTCTGATCGCCCTTCCTGCCAATGAGGCAGGGGACTGTGTCCAGGCGATGAACGATGAGGGCGTCCATGCCGTGGTGGTGGGCGAGTGCGCCGGAGATGATCCGTGCGGCCGGGTGGATATTTTTTGAGAGTTGGCGATTGAGCTATGGTTCAGGGTGGCAGGTATTGTAATCGCTATCGGAGCGTTCCGGATATCGAACTCGATACCGATGGTTCATAACAATGTGCATGGGATTGCCCTGCGTCGTTCAGGATTAAACATTGACTTGATTTAAATCCTGTGTTAGGTGCTTTTCTTTAAATAATTCGGTTTTTCAATGTGTTTTCTTCAAGACCCAGAACCAGGTACAGGACAGGATGAAACGAGAGACGGTACGGGCGGTGAAAGACCTGGCCTACTACAGCAGTCTCGGCCTTCAGGTGGCCCTGTCGATTTTTATCGGCCTTTTTTTCGGTCTCTGGCTTGACGGAAAATGGGATACCCGGCCCTGGATGACCTTGGTGTTCCTGGCCTTCGGCATCGCGGCGGGCTTCAAGAACATCTGGCTGGCCCTGAAGAAAAGCCGGAAAATGTAAAGGACACGAAACCATGAATGTTCAGCAGAGGATCCTCGATTTCGTCACACGCTGCAACTGGTTTCTTTTTCTGGTGGGAGGCGCCCTGGCCCTGATCAACATGCCCCTTCTTTTTGCCGCGGGCTTTGTGGCGGGCGGAATCATCGTGACGGTGAACTTCCACCTTCTGGCCCGGACCCTGAAACGGTCCTTTGTTCCGGGACATCTCTCGTCCAGGAACGTGGTGCTGGCCAAGTATTACATCCGCTTTTTTTTCAGCGGTCTGATAATTTTTTTTCTGATTTCGAGGCATGTCGTTGACCCGATAGGGCTTTTGCTCGGGTTGTCGATCGTGGTCGCCAGCATCACGGCCGCCACGGTGCGTGAACTAACGAAACACATTTTCAGGGAGGCAGTTGAGGGATGACACATCCGTTTATGTTTCTGGTCGATCTATTTGATGTCAATGGTGCCCTGTACCATTACGCCCATTTGTACAAACAGGTTCCCTACACCTGGCTGATCATGATCGTTCTGATCACCCTGGGCGCCATCGCCGCGAGGAAACCCACCCTGGTTCCCTCCAAAGGCCAGAACGTTTTCGAGCTTCTGATCTCGGGCATCGAGGATTTCATGGTGGACATCACCGGTGAAGAGGGCCGCTGGTTCCTGCCCCTGGCCGCCACCATCTTCATCTTCATCTTCGCCAGCAACCTGTCCGGCCTGATCCCCGGGTTCTTCCCCCCCACGGCCAGCATCAACACCAACCTGGGCTGCGCCCTGGTGGTCTTCTGCTTCACCCATTACCTGGGCGTGAAACACCACGGCGCCCATTACGTGAAACACTTCATGGGTCCGGTATGGTGGATGTCCCCCCTGATCATGCCCATTGAAATCATCGGCCATCTCGCACGTGTCCTGTCCCTGACCTTCAGGCTTTTCGGGAACATGGCCGGTCACGAACTGGTTCTCATGATTCTTTTCATGCTGGCCGGTCTGTACTTCGCCCCGCTGCCCATCATGGCGCTGGGTATTTTCGTCGCCTTTGTTCAGGCGTTCGTGTTCTTCCTTCTGTCGATCATCTATTTCTCCGGGTCCATCGAGCACGCTCACTAAACCCGGGAAAACATATGACGTTGTACGTGTTATGTCGGCTTTAGAAAATATGGGAAATTGGAAGAAGCCGGGAATCTAACTTACATTCTTTAAGGAGAAGTGAAAATGGAAGCATTACAGTTTTTCGTGGTCAGTTCGTTCGCAGCAGCCCTCGCCATCGCCATCGCCGCTTTCGGTTGCGGTCTTGCCCAGGGTATGGGTCTCAAGGCAGCCGTTGAAGGCATCGCCAGAAACCCCGAGTCTTCCGGTAAAGTTACGGTGACCATGCTGATCGGTCTCGCCATGATCGAATCTCTTTGTATCTATGCTCTGGTTGTTGCTCTGATTCTCATCTACGCGCATCCCCAGGCAGCCCAGATCGCAGAACTTCTGAAATAAGGCCCGAAAGGGTCCGGCCGTCTTCCGGACGGTTCGGAAGCCTGTAGGCCAGACGATTGAAAAGGGGGTGTATCCGCTACGGGTACACCCTTTTTTGTTGTAAAAAAAGGGTCTTGACCCTTTGAGGCGAGACGATTATAGTAGCCCAGTCTTTTTTCGTTTCCAGCCAGGGTGCCCCTGATGCCAAAGGTTCCGGCACGGGCTGGACCTAACGCCCAGATCCGGTGTTCTGCACGTGTCGACACGCGTAACGGCTTATCTATCCGGGAGGATTTGCCATGCCCAACCTGACCCTGATGTTCGAAAACAAGCTGATCGACCAGTACGCCCTGGAAGCCGGTCAACCCCTGACCATCGGCCGCAGGGAAACCAACCACATCGTGATCAACAATCTGGCCGTGTCCTCGAACCACGCCCGGGTGGAAAACAGGGACGACGGGGTGTTCATCACAGACCTGGACAGCAAGAACGGGACCTTTGTCAACGGCAACACCGTCACCACCTGCCAGCTGAACGACGGTGACGAGATCATCATCGGGAAACACCGTCTTTTCTATTCGGATTCCGTGGGCGGCAAGCTTGTCTCACCCAGTGCGGCCCCGGCGGCTCCATCTGCCCTTGACGCCACCATGGTCCTCGACACCACCCGTCACCGGGACATGATTTCCAATATCCTGGCCGGCAAGAAAAAAACGGAAGAGGCCGCCAGGAAAGCTCCGATTCCCGTCCTGCTCTACATGAAAGGCGGGGAGGGTAAAGTGGTGCTTAAAGGCAAATTCACCCGCATCGGCAAGGACCCGGGCAACGATATCGTGGCCAAGGGGTTTTTCGTGGCCGACCGGGCCGCCACGGTGACCAAGAGGGGAGACGGGTACTATATCTCCCATGTGAAAGGCTGGGCCAGAACCTGTGTGAACGGGGAAAAGGTCCGGGGTGTCAGGAAGCTGGAACATGCCGACGTGATTTCCCTGGGAAGTGTCAAGTTGAAATTCCTCTCCAAGCCCAAGAAAAATTCCTGACCGTCCGACGTTTCAGGACTTTCCGAGAACCTGGCGCAGAAAACGGCCGGTATGGGACCCGGGTGTGTCAGCCACCTGTTCCGGCGTTCCTTCCGCCACGATAGTTCCCCCCTCGTCTCCGCCTTCGGGGCCGATGTCGACGATGTGGTCGGCGCATTTGATCACGTCCAGGTGGTGTTCGATGACCACCACCGTACTGCCCGAATCCACCAGCCTGTTCAGAACCTGGAGAAGTTTCCGGATATCTTCCGTATGGAGACCCGTTGTGGGCTCATCCAGGATGTAGACGGTTTTGTCCGTACCGGTCCTGGCCAGCTCCCGGGCCAGCTTGATGCGCTGGGCCTCGCCGCCGGAAAGGGTGGTGGCCGGCTGGCCGATCTTGATATAGTCCAGCCCCACGTCCATCAGGGTCACCAGTTTGTCCCGGATGCTCTTGATCGGGGAGAAAAAGGGCAGGGCCTCTCCCACGGTCATGTCAAGCACGTCGGCAATGGTTTTCCCCTTGTACCGGACTTCCAGGGTTTCTCTGTTGTAGCGCCGCCCGTGGCAGACATCGCAGGGGACGTACACATCGGGGAGAAACTGCATTTCGATCCGGATGATCCCGTCCCCCGAACAGGCCTCGCAGCGGCCGCCTTTGGCGTTGAAACTGAACCGTCCGGGCTGGTATCCCCTGGCCCTGGCATCGGGTGTTTTGGCGAACAGTTCCCGGATGAAACCGAACATGCCGGTGTAGGTGGCCGGATTGGAACGGGGCGTACGCCCGATGGGTGACTGGTCAATGTCGATCACCGTGTTCACAAGGTCCATGCCCGTGATGCGGTCGTGGGCCCCCGACTGGATTCTGGAACGCCTGATGTGCTGGGAGAGGGCTTTGTACAGGGTCATGAGGACCAGGGTGGATTTCCCCGATCCGGAAACGCCGGTGACACAGGTCAGGCAGCCCAGGGGGAAGGAGGCGTCGATGGATTTCAGGTTGTTCTCCCGGGCTCCGTGGATCGTGATGCTCCCCCGGGTGTGCGGTCTGCGCGTTTCAGGCAGGGGGATGGTCCGCCGTCCCGAAAGATAGGCCCCGGTGAGGGAAAGTCCGTGGTCGAGCAACTCCGACGGTTTCCCTGAAAAGACCACCTCGCCCCCTTCGATTCCCGCCCCCGGCCCCATGTCCACCACATGATCGGCCGCAAGAATGGTTTCCGGGTCGTGTTCGACCACCAGGACCGTGTTGCCCAGGTCCCGGATCTGTTTCAGGGTTGCCAGCAGCCGTTCGTTGTCCCGCTGGTGAAGGCCGATGCTGGGTTCGTCCAGGACGTAGAGGACGCCGGTAAGCCGGGAACCGATCTGGGTGGCCAGCCGGATGCGCTGGTTTTCGCCGCCGGACAGGCTTTCAGCCGGCCGGTTCAGGGTCAGGTAGCGCAGGCCCACGTTTTCCAGGAACTGAAGGCGGTTCCGGATTTCCAGAAGGACCGGGCTGGCAATGGCCCCTGTCCGCCCCTTGAGATCGAGTTCCTCCATCCAGTGTCTTGCCTCGGTGATGGTAAGAGCCGTGTATTCGGGCAGGGTGAGGTTTCCCACTCTCACGGACCGCGACGCCGGATTGAGACGGGTCCCCATGCAAAGACGGCAGGGCCTGTGGGCCATGTACTGGCGCATTTCCTCCCGGGATCTGGCCCCTTCTTCGGCCAGCCGTTTCTTCAGTCCCGGGATCACGCCTTCGTAAACCTTTTTATAGGAGACCCTTCGGCCGTCCTTTTCAAAATAAAAGGGGATTTCCTCGGAGTCCGATCCGTAGAGCAGGAGATCCCTGAACGCGCGGGGCAGGTCCCGGAAAGGGGCGTTCAGGCTGACCCCTCCAAAGGTGGCCAGGGCGTCCATAAATTCGTAGAACTGGACCGACTCCCGGCCTGCCCAGGGAAGAATGGCCCCTTCCCGGAGGCTCAGGCCCGGGTTGGGCACGATGAGTTCCGGGTCGAAATCCGTGGTGACCCCCAGGCCTTCGCACTCGGGACAGGCACCCTGGTGGGAGTTGAAAGAAAAGCTGGCCGGGGTGAACGGCGGGTAACCGATGCCGCAGTCCGGGCACAGGGCTTTTTCGGAAAAAACCAGATCGTAACCCTCGCCTGCTTCAGGGCCTGGAAGGACCGACACAAAGCTCACCCCGCCGCTTTGGGCCAGGGCCAGTTCCAGGGAGTCGGCCAGGCGGTTTCTCACCCCGTCCTTGACGACCAGACGGTCGATGACCACGTCCACATTCGGGCTGGCGCTTAAGGCCATGGGGTCCGGAATCTCGTCGATTTCCAAGGCGCGGCCGTCGATGCGCAGACGGGTGAACCCGTCTTTCCTGAGTTTTTTCAAAAGACGGTCCGGGGTCTCGTCGGTTTTGGGGCGCAAGGGGGAAAGGATCATGATCCGGCTGCCCGGGGGCAGGGCCAGAACCTGGTCGATGATCTGGTCCAGGCTCCGGGATATGATCTCACGTCCGCACTGGTGACAGTAAGGTGTTCCGGCCCGGGCGTAGAGCAGGCGCAAAAAATCGTAGATTTCCGTCACCGTGCCCACGGTGGACCGGGGGTTGTGGCTGACGGTTTTCTGCTCGATGGCGATGGCCGGGCTAAGGCCGATGATGGCGTCCACATCGGGCTTTTCCACACGGCCCAGGAACTGCCGGGCGTAGGTGGACAAGGATTCCACGTAGCGCCGACGGCCTTCGGCGTAAAGGGTGTCAAAGGCCAGGGACGATTTGCCCGACCCGGAAAGGCCGGTGATCACCACCAGGGCGTTTCTGGGAAAGGCCACGTCGATGTTTTTCAGGTTGTGCTGCCTCGCCCCGTGGATTTCTATGTAGCCCGGACCGTTCATGCCTGTCAGCGTCCTTTTTCCTGTGAAGCCTGGAAGGCGGCCAGGCGGATGGCCTCGATCAGGCTGGAGGCATCGGCCAGGCCTTTGCCGGCGATGTCGTAAGCCGTGCCATGGTCCACCGAGGTCCGTATGATGGGAAGCCCCAAAGTGGTGTTGACCCCGTCCTTGAAATGGAGGAGCTTGAAGGGGATCAGGCCCTGGTCGTGGTACATGGACACCACCACGTCGTAGAGGCCCCGGGCCGCGTGGACATAGACCGTGTCCGGGGGATGGGGGCCGCTGACCTCGAATCCCTCGTTTTGGACCTGCTCGATGGCCGGGAGGATGAGGGTTTTTTCCTGGTCGCCGAAAAGGCCTTCCTCCCCCGCGTGGGGGTTCAGGGCCGCCACGGCGATGCGGGGCCGTGTAAGGCCGAAGCGCCGGACCAGATCCCTGCCCGTGACCCGGATGGTGTCCACGATCTTTTTCGTGGTGATGGCGGAGGGCACCTGATCAAGGGCGATGTGGATGGTCACGAGAACCACGGAAAGGGTTCTGCCGCTCATCATCATGACAAAACGCGTCGTGTTGGAACGGGCGGCGATCATTTCCGTATGCCCGTGGAATTCCGATCCGGCCTTCTTCATCGCCAGCTTGTGGATGGGACAGGTCACCATGGCGTTGATTTTGCCCTCAAGGGCCAGATCGGCGGCCCGGGTGATACAGTCGATCATGGTCTGACCCGTTCGGACCGTGGGAGCCCCGTATTGAAGCTCTGAAGGGGCAAGGTCGGACAGGACGAGAAGGTCGGGACAGCCGGGATCGAAACGGCAGGCTGTGATATCGGTGACAGGGTTGAATGAGACGGTCCTGTTTCGTATGGCCGCCGCTTTTTTAAGGGCTTCCATGTCGCCGAGAACCACGGGTCGGCAGCAGGCATGGACCTGGGCCGAGGCCAGGGCCTCGATCAAAATCTCCGGGCCGATCCCCACGGGGTCTCCCATGGTGATGCCCAAAACAGGTAAGGATCGTGTCATGGTGTTTGTCCTTGTCGTTCCGTTTTTGAATTGGCGCCCGATCTGGCGCCTGTCTGTGATTTTGAAAGCCGGATTATACCGGGAGTTTCAAAAAACTGAAACGAAAAATTCGGGAATAAAATGCGGCTGAAAGTTCAAATAATTGTTGACAAGCCATTAACCCCCCGGAAAGAAAAGACCATGTGATCCGCCTGTTTTTTGTCACCTGTTTTTGAGAAAAAACGAATAAAACGGAGAAAATCGAAGAAAACAAGAGTTCATCCGTCAGAGGTCCGTTTCAGGGTTTTCCGTGAATCCCCCTAAAAATACTTGCAAAATCAGCCGGGGAAAAATAGGTTGTATTTCGAAAAGGTTGTGGTCGCTCGCTTTGTAAAAACACATAATATCAAATAGATAACACGTCAAGTCCTCTTTGTGGCGAAGCATTCAAAAAGTCAGATCTTCCGGGTTGACTCGGGTTCTTCTTTGTCCTAAAAAAGGGGTCACGTTGTTCGGGGGACGTGTCCAACCCTGAAATCCTGTAAAAAACCGCTGAGTTTCGACAATAAAGTACTAATTATTTTTTCATTTTTTTTTATTAATCTTTTCTAATCATCTTTATTAATTTTGATGAGAGTGATGAGTTATGGAATCTGTCTGGACGAAAGTGAAATCTGCGATCAAGGAACAAATTCCAGGCCACAGTTTCCGGATGTGGATCGAACCCATCGGGTTCAGCCGGGCCGGCGACCGCCGGGTCGTGCTCAGCTGCCCCAACTATTTTTCAAAAAAGAGAATCGAAAACCAGTACAGCCAGCTGATCGTCGAAGAGATCAGGAAAATCTGCGGAACGGATCTTGACCTTGATCTCGAAGTCTGTACGAAGCCTGCGGGCACGGCCAGAGAGGCCCATCGGATCATCGTTCCGTCGAGCCAGGCCCTGCTGCCCCAGGTCGGTAACCCGATCATGCACAGCGGCCGGATGCTCCGGGACGACTACACCTTTGACGAGTTCGTGGTGGGAAGCAGCAACGATTTCGCCTATTCCGCGGCCCTGTCCCTGGCCATGGGGCAGCAGACCCGAAACAGCAGCCTTCTTTTGATGTCCGGCACGGGCATGGGCAAAAGCCATCTGTCCCAGGCCATCGGCCATTACATCACCAGGAAAAAACCGGCGGAACGGGTCTACTATATCACCGCCGAGGACTTCACCAACGAAATGATCGGCTCGCTTAAAAACGACACGTCCCAGCAGTTCAAGGAAAAGTACAGAAGCCGGTGTGACGTGCTCCTCCTCGAGGACATCCAGTTCCTGACCGGCAAGGAACGCACCCAGACCGAACTGGCCCTGACCCTGGACCACCTGTTCGAGTCGGGCAAGAAGATCATGTTCAGCAGCAGCTGTCTTCCCTCGGAAATTCCCAAGCTGAACGACCAGCTGAAATCCAGGTTTTCGTCCAGCATCATCTCCCATATCGACACCCCGGATTTCAGGACGCGGGTGAAGATCCTCAAGCGGAAAGCCGCCCGTGAAAACTGCCGGATTCCGGACCATATCATCGACTACCTGGCCGGAGAACTCACCGAGGACGTGAGGCAACTCGAAAGCGGTCTGGTGGGGGTCATCGCCAAGTCCAGCCTGCTCGGCGTGCCCATCGACCTGGAGCTCGCCGAAAGCGTGGTGAAGAACATTGCCGTTCGAAAGAAAGCCATCACCATCGACCTGATCAAGGAAACCGTGTCCCGGGAATACGGTATCACGGTGGGCGACATGGTGTCCAAGTCACGAAAGCAGAATGTGGTGAGGCCCCGGCAGGTGGCCATCTACCTTTCCAGAAAATACACGGACCAGACACTCCAGGCCATCGGCCGGAGTTTCAACCGGTATCACGCCACCGCCATGCACGCCGTGGGGTGCATTGAAAAAAGCATCCGGGAAGAAGTGGCGCTCAAGAAGCATATCGATTACATTTCAAGCAAGCTGGAAAAAGGGACCGTGAAATAAACAGGTGTGGAACAGATTCGTTGTTTGACAGGAGCGTTCAGCCATGGAAAAACCGGATTGTTGCAACAGGAAGAGCCAGGAAAATTTTGAAACCGCTTTGAAAGACCTGGACAAGGTCAGTGAAATCGCCTTGAAACTGGGGGCCTACCCCCAGGACATCTCACGCATGAGAGAGCGCGGCCTGAAAGAGCTGCGCCGGCATTTCCTTCATCGTCTGAATTAACCTCACAAAAAAACCGGCACATGTGACCATGAGCATCTCAACGCCCTTCTACAGGGAAATCCAGGCCGTCATTGGCAAAGATCATGTCACCCGGGAGCCCGAGGATCTGGCCTGCTACGCCTACGATTCCATCACCAAAGGCAGTCTGCCCGACCTGGTGGTGTTTCCCGCCGATACCTCCGAGGTCTCGCGCCTCATTGCCCTGGCCGCCCGGGAAAAGATCCCTGTGGTTCCCCGGGGCAGCGGTTCGGGTATGACCGGCGGTTCCCTGCCTGTCAATGGTGGTATGGTGATGGTCATGACCCGTCTGAACCGGATCCTCGAGATCGACACCGACAACCTGGTCGCCCGTGTGGAGCCCGGGGTGATCACCGGGGATTTCCACAAAGCCGTGGAAGACAAAGGCCTGTTCTACCCGCCCGATCCCTCCAGTTCCGCCTTTTCAACCCTGGGCGGCAACGTGGCCGAATGCGCCGGAGGTCCCAGGGCCGTGAAGTACGGTGTGACCCGGGATTACGTGCTGGGGCTCACGGCTGTCCTGGCCGACGGCCGGATTATCCGGACCGGGGTGAGGACGGCCAAGGGCGTGGTGGGCTACGATCTCACCCGGCTGTTCACCGGCTCCGAAGGCACCCTGGCGGTGATCACCGAAATGACGGTGAAACTGATTCCCAAGCCCGAAACCCTGAAAACCATGAGCGTGATGTTCGACAGCATGGAAAAGGCCGCCGAAACCGTGAGCCGGATCATGCGGAGCGGCATCGTTCCCCGAACCGTGGAGTACCTTGACAAGGGAGCCATCGCCTGCGCCCAGAGCTACGCGAAACTGGACATTCCCGAAGAGGTCAAGGCCCTTCTGATCATCGAGACCGACGGCAGGGAGGATGACGCCCGTTTCTGCATGGAGGGTCTGGTGAAAATCTGCCGGGAAAAAGGAGCTTTGATCCTTCGAACAGCGGAGAACCCCGAAGAGATCCAGCGCCTCTGGGCCGCCCGGAAAGCCGTGTCTCCCGCCCTCTACATGTTTGGGCCAAACAAGATCAACGAGGACATCGTGGTGCCCCGGAGCCGGATTCCCGACATGGTGCGGAAGATCGAAGAGCTGGAGCGGGAAACGGGCCTGACCATGGTGAGTTTCGGTCATGCCGGAGACGGAAACATCCATGTGAACGTGATGTACGACAGAAAAGACGAGACCCAGCGCCGGAAAGCCGAACAGGCCGTGGAAGCGATTTTCGATTACACCCTGGCCCTGGGCGGCACCATCTCCGGCGAACACGGGGTGGGTACCACCAAAGCCCCCTACCTGTCCAAAGAACTGGGCCCCACCGAAATCGACATCATGAAAAAAATCAAGAATGCCCTGGACCCGGATCACATCCTGAACCCGGGGAAGATGTTCTGAAACGCCTTGTCACCGTCGAAGATCCCGCGTTGCTATGGGGACAGACTGGCCGAGTGAAACTCGGCCTCCAGCCTTGGCGGCAGATGTCCATCGATTCCTGGAAGTTACGGAACTTGACAATGACATACAAAATATTATATATGTGACCCATGGATCAGCCTAAACCGATCGAGTTTTGTGACAGTGCTCTTGATGATCTTCGTTCATTTCCAGTTCAGGTGCGACGGGAAGCCGGTTACCAACTCGATCAGGTGCAACGTGGCTTTGAGCCTGATGACTGGAAACCGATGCCAACAATTGGTCAAGGAGTTCGGGAAATCAGAATACGTGATGCTTTCGGCGCGTTTCGGGTCATTTATATTGCCAAGTTTGCCGAGGCTGTTTATGTGTTGCATTGCTTTCAGAAAAAGACCAATAAAACGAGCAAAGCCGACTTGAATCTGGCTCAGAAACGCTACCGTGAGTTAAAGAAGGAGTCGAACTTATGAATAATAAACAATTTACCAGCGTTTGGGATGCCATTGAGGACACTCCTGAGGAAGCTGGAAACATGAAGGTTCGGTCTGAGCTGATGATCGCTTTGAAAGAGCATATTTCCCGTTCCGGTCTGAGTCAGGCAGAGGCTGCAAAAGTGTTCGGAATCACCCAACCGAGGGTCTCAGATCTTATGCGCGGCAAAATCAACCTGTTTGGTATAGATACACTGATCAACATGGCAGCAGCTGCCGGCCTCCATGTTGAAGTCCGCATCTCGTCAGCTGCCTGATCAGACGTTTAAACTACCCCACGGGCAGATTTCTTGCGGGTCTGGCTTCAGACAGCCAATTCCATTTCGCTGAGTAGGTATAGACCGACAGGAAACGTTTGATTGTTGCCGGCTCATTCAAAAGGAGATTGTGCTGATATGAACAAATTGAGTTTCTACAGCATCATTATCGTTCTTTATGTATTATGTTCAGGAGGTTGTGCAACATTAAGGACCGTTTCACATTATACGCTCGGCAGTCCGAAGTTATACAGCGGCACCAGAATGGATTTGGATGCCATGAATCAAGGCCAGGATTATGTTACCAAAAAATATAACACGGAAGCACCTTCGCACCCTATGCTGGATCTCCCTTTCAGTTTTTTGTTCGATACCGTCATATTTTTCCCCGTAACACTCCCTGTCGCCGCGGGGGAAGCGATTTTTGACTGATTCACATCGTTGACCGCCCTGGTGCAGAACTCCCGCCCGTTTCCAGCCAACTCCTTTCGCATCGCAACCATTCGACGTTGGACGTTGGGAATTGAGCGTTGGCCGTTTTATCCATCCAAAAGCCAGAACACTCCGAAACAAAACCGAATTCCGAACAGAAGCCCATTCACCATTCGATGTTGTGTGTTCAATGTTCGATGTTCATCCCCATTCATCGTTCATCACCCCAGCTCAAACAAACCCGCGCTTCATCTCCACCACCGACACCATGCCGCTACCCAGTGCTTTTTCCATCCACCCCACGGCATCGTGGGGCGACAGCTCCTGGCCGCAGGTGAAGATATCCACGGCGGCGTAGCCTTTTTCAGGCCAGGTGTGGATGGTGAGGTGGCTTTCGGCGATGATGGTGACCCCGGAGACCCCCTGGGGGCTGAACTGGTGGATGTGGGAGGAGATCACCGTGGCTCCCGCCTTTTGGGCCGCCTGTTCCATGGCGCTCTGGATCAGGGCCGGGTCGTCCAGGGCTGCCGGATCGCAGTTGTAGTACTCCACCAGAATGTGGCGGCCCAGCGGGGAACGGGTGCTTTCCGGCATGGCGTCAGTCCTGAACCTTTCCGGTGGCGAGATAGGTCACGGACCGGGGGTCGATTTCCATGCCCGTGGACACGTCAAAGGACCCGTCGTCCCATTTTTCCACACTGACCAGGCGCTTGCCTTTTTTCTCGGCAAAATCCCAGTAGTAGAAGGGGATCTCCTCGCTGTCCGATCCTTTTTTCCAGAACGCCCGGTCGCTTTCCTCGTAGGCGAAGGTGACGCCGTCGTACATGAAAGACCCTTCCTCGTCATCGTCGAACACATCGAGCTTTTTCGCGGTGAGCCCGAGATCGGACAGGGTCAGGTCGCCGCTGTTCCAAACCGCCGCCTCCAGTCGGTCATCCTGTTCGTATTCCAGGAAAATCTGACCGCCTGTGACCAGATCCAGAAGGTGAAGTTCGTGCCATGTCCATTTGCCTTCCCGGTACAGGCTTTTTTCCGTGACAAGATAGACCACGCCCCCCAGGCGGAGGTAGTCGCCTTTTTCAAGGGCTGGCAGGGATTTTTTCGCAGACGGTCCGCCGGGGGGGATCACCGGCATGTTCCTCACCAGCCGGAGCTGTTCGCGCAAGGCCAGGACCGCATCCGATTCCACATAGGTGCTTGACGCCATAATTTCCTCCTCAAGCCTCGATGGATGAGACAGACGGGGTTTGGGGGGCTGCCAGGGTTTCCCCGGCGGTGAGACCGGCTTTCTGGGCCAGCTTGCCGCTCATGTGCGACAGACGGGCCATGCCCTCTTTGGCGGTTTCGATGCCCTGGCGTTTCACCTTTTCCACCTCGTCCATGGCGGCCATCAGGTCGTCGTAACTTTTCTGGACCTTTTCCAGGGCCAGCACCGGGTTGTTGTACATCTGGGCGATGTCCGAGGTCTGCTGGCGGATGGCGGCGGCGTTGCTGGCCAGGATGTTTCCCGCGTACTCCTGGGTGGCCTTGGTGGCTTCCATGGTTCGTTTCTGGTTGGCCAGGGCCGCGGCGATGGCAAGACCCACGGTGATCACGTTGGTGGTGACGGTGAGGGTCCGGTCCACGGCTTGGGCCAGCAGGTGGTTGTTGTTGGTGGTCAGGTCGATGCTCACGAAGAACTGCATGTTCACCTGCTCCATGGTCCGGAGGTCCTGGACTCTCATGGCGATGGCGTGCAGGGCCATTTCAAGCTTCTGCTTCAGGACCGGGTCCGTGGCCCCGGCCACCCGCTTTTCCAGTTCGGCGATGATCAGTTCTCCCAGGTAGGCGTTTTTCTGGACCGCCAGCTGCTGGGATTTCACGTCGTCGTAGAGCTGTTCCAGGGAGATGTTGTCCCGGATCAGGGTGTCCCGGCCTTCCCTTATGTTGTTCACGATGACGTCGATCTGGGTCTGGACCGATTCGTAACGGACGGCGATTTCCTTGAGCCGCTCGCCCACGCCGGGCACCTTGCCCAGGAGCTTGCTGAAAAACCCTTTTTTTTCGATCTTATGGGGGTTGATCTTGTCCAGCATCATGCGCAGATCCACCAGATCCTTGGGGATCTTGGCCCCTTCGCCGTCCAGCTCGGAGAGAAGGGTGCCCACTTTGGTTTTCAGGAGTTCAAGTTTCCTGGAAGCGTTCTGCTGGGCCTCGGCCCCCAGGTTCATCAGGCCGTTCATGAACTCCCTGTCCTGGCTTTTGGTTTCGAAATCGCCGGAAATGGCGACGGCCTTACTCTGGATGTCGGAAAGGGCCTCGGGCGGCAGGGCCGGAGGCTGGGGAACAGGAACCATGGCCTGGGTTGTGGCGGCGGTTGTGTCCGTCGTGGTGTTCATGGGTATGCTCCTTAATTATAAAAGGTTAGAATTTATCGGTTAAGCTTTGCCTCCGGAGGCATAAATCACGCTTCCACCGTTTCTCCGAAAAACTTGGTGCTGATGAATTTCGCGTGGGTCTTGAACTCTCCGGTGACCTGTTCGTCCACGATCCGGATGATCTCCGCGACTTCGTCGTTCAGGCCGTCGAGGATCCGTTTCAGTTCCTCTTTCTGGGCGACCCGGGCCTCGGTTGAAAGACCCAGGTAGGACCCTGTGATCTGGCCCAGGTAGTCTTTGGCGATCTTGTTCACCACAAAAGCCAGCTCCGAACCCCGGTGCTGCTGGTTCAGCCGGGGCAGGATATCGAACAGCCGGTCGATGAGCGGCTCGAGGCTTGAAAGGAGATCCTGGTCAAGGCCCGATTCCCTGGATTTCAGGTTCAGCCGGACCAGGGTTTCAAGACCCGAAAGGGTGGCCTGATCCTGTGGCGACACCGTGGCCTCAGGGCTTTCTTCCGGGGCTCTGGCCTCTGCCGGGCCGCCCAGGGGTTTCACCAGGGCCAGGACAGCAGCGGCCAGGGCCGCGATGACCCCAAGGCCGATGATGGCCCAGATGATTTTGGGAACGACACCCACGGCCATGAGAACCGCGAAGGCGATCAGCAGACCGGCGAAATAGGCGATGAAACTCTTCAAGAAACGTCCGTTGTTTTCCATGATCTGTCCTGTATAAGTTTAAATGAAAGAAACGGTTCGAACGGCTCCAAACGTCTTTCCGACTTTGTTGCGGACCATACCATTATAATAGGCGGTCCATGGCCGTCAGTCGATTTTCCAGCCTTCCCGCGTGTAAAGGTCGAGAATCACGGGGTGCATCAGGGTGTTGATCTCACGGTTCCGGCTTTCCAGGCGTCCCTTGCCGAAAACAAGGGCGCTTTTGAAAACCTCGGGAGAGATATACCGTGTCTTGACGCCGATGTCCATGGACGCGACTCTGTTTTCCACCGTTTTCCGGGTCATGGCCTGTTTCTTCCAGGCCAGGATCCAGCCCCAGTCCCCGAACGACGGCACGTTGTCGTGGTAGGGAAGGGTGGCGAAACCGGCGGCCTCCATGGTTCTCACGATGCAGAGAAACGCCTCCTTCGCGTGGTAGGGCGAGGTGGCCTGGACCGCCACCATGCCCTTTTCCGAAAGAACGTGGCTGAGTTTCAGGTAGAACTCCCGGCTGTACAGCTTGGCCAGCTCGATGGAACCGGGATCGGGAAAATCCACGAGAATCACGTTGTACTTTCCCCGGGCTGTCTCCACGAACTTGTCGGCGTCGAGGTGGAGGATGTTCACCATGGCCGTCATCACGGTTTCGGGAACGGGGTGACCCTTTTCACCGGTCCGGGTCTCGCCCGTTTCCTGGTACAGGGCCCGGACACCTCCGGCAGAGACGCCCCGGACGGGCGGGACGCTGACCCGCCGGTCAGCAAGGGCGTTGTGGTTCAGGCGCCGCATCACCGGGTCACGCCGGGCGAAATCCACCATGTCCGGGTCGATGTCCACCAGGGTCGCGGACCGGACCTCGGGGTGTTTCAGGACTTCCCGGAGGGCCATGCCGTCACCGCCTCCCAGGATCAGGACATTGGCGTGGTCAGGTACAAGGGCCATGGCCGGGTGGACAAGCTGTTCGTGGTAGACCGCCTCGTCCAGGCTTGAAAACTGGAGGTTGCCGTTGATGTAAAGACGGTACTCGTCCGTTTCGGGCCGGAAGGTCATGGCCAGGTGCTGGTATCGGGTGACAAAAGAGCCGATGACCTTGTCGTCGTACAGCCGTTGCTCCAGGGCCACGTTCCAGTCCCGGTTTTTCACGTAACCCAGGATCAGGGCCGCGACGGTGAGAACGATCATCAGGCTGACCAGGGCTTTTTTCCGGACGAGGCCCAGGTAACAGAAATAGGCGAAGGTGACCACGGCCACGAACAGGTTCACGGCGGCCATGATAAAACTGATCTCGGTGATGGGGAAATTCCGGAGCAGGTAGTAGACCCAGACCACGGCTCCCACGAAGGCCCCGATGTAGTCCGGGCCGTAGACGTTGGCCACATTGACGCCCAGGGACCGGGAGTACTCCTGGTTGATCCTCAAGACCACCGGGATTTCAAGGCCGATCAGAAGGCCCATGGAACAGATGAAACCATACTGGACCAGGATGAAATGGTGGTCGAGAAAACCGAAGGCCGCGTACATGGCCAGGGGGGCGAAGCCGCCGATGAGGGCGATGGCCAGTTCGATGCGGATGAACGTGTCGACAAGGTTTTTCTTGAAAATGATCTGGACATAAGCCCCGGCGGCCATCATCAGCATCATCACGGCGATGGTCATGCACATCTGTTCGATGCTGTTACCCAGGATATACGAAGACACGGCTCCCAGGGCGTATTCCGACACAAGGCCGCAGGCTCCGGTGAAAAACATGGTGGCGGCCAGAAGGGCCGTGGCGAGCCGCCGTCTCCCGTCGGAAAGAATCTTTTCGGGAGGTGTTCCGGTGTTCATGTCAGACAAGAATCCCCACGACGATGGAAAGACCGGTCTGGATGGCCACGATGATCAGGGCTGCGGCGTTGTTGCGGTTATCCACAATCTGCTCCCGCTCTTTGGACCTTGGAAGGAAAAGCAGGTCGGCGATATACTGGAAAATAACGAGAAACACGATGCCGGACACGGCGGACAGCCCGAAGGCCACAAGGTCGCTGGCCCAGCCGGTGAAGGCTCCGGTGACGCTGCTTCGGAGGATGAACCCCAGGGACACGAGGTTGCCGGCCAGGACGATTCCGGCGCTCACGTTGCCGTTTTTGATTTCATCGACCAGGTGGTAGGACTTGACCAGGGTGAACAGTCTCACGGCGAGGATGAACACGCTCTGGCCCAGAAAGAAGAACACCAGCCCCTGGAACAGGGAGCCTTCTCCTGCAAAGGCCCCGTTCATGATCAGGCCGGTTCCGGCCAGCATGCCGCATTCGGCAAGGCCCACGGCCGTGTTGCCGTTTTCGATTTCCCTGTCATTGGAAACACCGGCAAGGATCAGCCGGTCGCAGATCAGCCTGGACACAAGGAACAGCACCACGATCAGGGCGCCGTCCATGGCCAGCAGGGTCATGTCCTTCACGAAGGAGGGGGCTGAACCGTCACCTCCTGAAAGGGCTCCGGCCATGCCCACGGCGATGCCGATGTACTGGCCTGCACGCATCAGGGCCATGGCCAGGTTTTTTTTGTTTTCGATGTGTTCGTCGTCGTCCGCGCGGGTCGTCCAGTCGGTGACCCGTTTACCGATATACCAGAACACAACCACCATCAGGGCGTACGCGGCGCTCTGGGATACAGATATGAGATAGTTCATGATCGCCTCCATGGTTTCGTTATTTTCCTCCGCCCCCGGGGCCCCGGTTCCGGAAACCCGATCCTGCCCCCCTCACCGAGTCTTCCATGCGCCTGAAACCGCCGGAACGGGAATAGGTGCTGCCCGCGTAGCGGGTCCGGGTGTACACGCCGCCCGAGCCGTACCGTTCCTCGCCTTTTTCCTGGCCGTAATAGGGACGCCGTCCCCGGTAATCCCTGGTCCAGGTGTCGAAGTCGGGCCGGCTGTAGCGCATGCCGATGAGGTTGTTCAAAAGACTGTACATGCCGTAAAACTCCCAGAAAGACAGACCGTCGTTTCCAGTGATCCACCGGCCGTAGCGGGGGTTGCCCACATAGGCCATGCCCTGGGGCGTTGCTGTTTTTACGGCTTCTTCCTCGAAATACCCGTAGGGCTTGACCAGAAGGTCCATGCCCAGATTGTCCTCGTTGGCGAAGAAAAAGGCTTCGTCCACTTCCACCCAGCCTGTTTCGGTCAGGCGGTCGTTTTCAAGAATCCGGTATTTGTGGAAATAACGGCCAGGCGCTTCCTTCAGGAAAAACTCGGCCTCGTTGTCCGAAGAAGGCCAGTTGGCCATGGGATCGAGGCCCAGCCTGTCCCACATCTTCTTTTCAACCTTCGGAGAAAAACTCCGGCCGAAAAAACTGCTGATTTCAGCCACGTTTTTTTCGTCGGGCCAGTCGGAGAAGTACTCGTAGGTTTCAGCGTCCACCTGGACCGGGCTGTAGCTGTACTCGGTTTCCGCGGGGTATTCCAGGTACTCGCTTTCCTCCCAGGACACCCGGCCGACCTGGATGAAGTATTCGGCGTTCATG
>CAZWTY010000064.1:0-25537 GCA_964637565.1 uncultured Desulforapulum sp. | reverse complement strand
AACCGCCTGTTCGGTGTGGACAAAGCTGATCCGCCTCAGGTCTTTTTTGACATGGCCCATGGCCTTGCGGATCACCCGGCGGAGGATCGCCCGGTGGCGGCTGGCCAAAACGCTGACCGCCAGGGTCAGGCTCTGGTCTGTCTGTTCTCTCACCGCCTCCTGGAAGATCGATTCGGTGATGTCATCCAAAAAAGCCTCGTCGTCTCCGAAGATCCGGGCCGTCCGGTTGAGAGTCCGGCCGATGCCCTGCTGGTAGCTGTTTTCGATCAGGGGGAGAAGGTCATGCCTGATTCTGTTCCGAAGAAAGGTCCTGTCGTCGTTTGAACGGTCATGCCGGAAGGAATGATGGTTCTCGTGCAGGTAAGCCAGGATGTCCTGGCGCGTGGTGTCCACGAAAGGCCGGATCACCCGGCCCCCGTGCCCTCGGGGTCCCATGGTCTTGAGCCCCGCGGAACCGCTGCCCCGGAAGAGGTTCATCAGGAACAGCTCGGCGTTGTCGTCGGCGTGGTGGGCCGTGGCGATGGTTGTTGCGCCGTGACGATCTGCCGTATCGAAAAGAAACCGGTAGCGCAGGCGGCGGGCCGCTTCTTCCAGGTTCAGCCGGTGCTCTTCACTAAAAGCCCGGACGTTTTCGCGGCCCGGGTAGCAGGGCAGGCCCAGGCTTTTAGCCAGCTGTTCCACGAAAGCCTGGTCCTCGTCGGATTCCCTGCCCCGGAGCTGGTGGTTCAGGTGGGCCACGGTAAGATTCACCCCGAGAACGGGCGCGAGGCCTGCCAGGATGTGTAGCAGTGCCGTGGAGTCGGCTCCTCCCGAAACGGCCACCAGAACCGAATCTCCCGGAACCACCAGGTTTTCCCGTCGTATGGTTTCAAGGACAAAACCGGTGAGCCCGGGATTTGAAAGCTCTTTTTTCATTCAGGTCAGTAGTTCCATTTGAAAACGCCGAGCCCCAGGATATTCATCACCACGGCCGTGCTGTAGATGCACAGGATCGTGGTCACTTTGCTCCGCACGGTCTTGAGGTGCATGACGAAAATCGAGGCGCAGAAAAAGTGGAAGTAGCCGATGAGAAAGATCAGGATCACGCCTTTGGATGACCGTTCCCAGAACGGGTATTCCCAGACCAGGTGGCCGCCTTTGTTGAGGAGACACTCCACGAAAACGCAGAAGGCCGAAAACAGGATAGCCAGCGCCCATTTTTCCGGGATGCCCAGGATCTTCACTTTTCTGTCCGGGGTGAGGGAGTGGTAGTAGATGATCCCCATGATGCTGAACATGAACATGATTTCGATGTTCCAGCCCACCATGGTCCGAAGCGCCGTTTCCCCGGGGGCGGTCCAGAACGCCGAACGGCCGGACAGCACCATGACCCAGCTGTTCCAGGTTTCATTGAAAAAATCCATGCCGAAAATCGTCAGACCCGCAAATACGGGCTCCCAGTTGCCGGTGGTTTTGGCCTCCTTGATTTCCCGCGTGTAGATGTAGAACACGATGGCCAGCAGCGGAATCACATACCACTGGACCGTGCTCAGGTCCCTCAATCCAATAAGCGCTCTTTCGGTTGCTTCGGTCATGACTTTTCCCCCTATGGGTCTGGATGTTGTGGTGGTCAGGCCGGACGGTGGTCCGGCCCCTGTCGGTGCTGAGTGACGTGCGGCCAAAGCTCCCCATGGCGTTGGCCGTGTCCATTGAAATCAGGATGGGACAGGAAAATCAAGGGGAAATTCGGTTGGATCGAAAATTGTGGTGAAATCGTGGGGGGTAGTGACATGTGCTGGCAGGCCATGTCACAATTGATTTGACCTGATATAAAACGCCTTGTCTGTAACTACAAAAAGAGCTATATTTTATCCATGGAATTTGAATGGGACGATCAAAAACGTGAAAAGAATATCAAGAACCACGGCGTTGACTTCATATCCGTGATCCCGTTGTTCCAGACCGGGAGTTCGGTTTATTTTGAAGACAATCGCAAAGACTATGGTGAAAAGCGGCTGATTCTCATGGGCGAACTCAAGGGGTATCTGTTCCAGGTCGCCTTTACAGTTCGTGGTGAAAAAATCCGTATTATTTCGGCTCGTCGCGGGAACAAGCGGGAAAGGAAGATTTATGAGCAAAAGAAAAATAACACAGGCGGTCCTAAATCCTGATGGGAAGGTCGTGATAAAAAATAAATCCGGGAAAAGAGTTGAACCGGTGGACAAAACAGACTGGAACCGGCTTGATTCCATGGCCGATGAGGATATCAACTACGATGATATCCCTGAACTAGATGAAAATTTTTTCAAAAAAGTTGCAAGGCCATGGCCACCCACCAAAAAACAATTGACGATCCGCCTGGATGAGGATGTCCTTGAGTGGCTCAAAGGACAGGGTAAAGGGTATCACACCCGGATCAACCATATCCTGAGAATTGCCATGGAACACCAGAAACACGCATGATAGATTTAAACCGGTCCTGCCGAGAGGATGGGCCGGTTTCTCGCCAGGTGACGTTTTCAACTCCCAGGCGTTTTTGTCTGGGAGTTTTTTTCAACCTTTCAATGAGCTCTATCTCGCCGCGATCTCCGCTGTTCCCCCCAGGATAAACACGGCGCTTCGTTCGGTTCTGATTTTCAGATACTCCCGGTTGTCGTTCACGGCCCCTTCCAGGGATACGGCGATGGTCAATTCTTCCTCAACGGTGTTGACGAGAACCGTGGGCAGATTGACCACCAGCCCCGTGACGTTTTCAGCATCGGTTGGGAGGGGGCCATCCGGATAAGTGTTTTCCCTGTGGATGGTGGTGAGGGTGGGGCAGATTCCCGTGTTGATGCTCAAGGGCGATGTGCCGGTCCATTTCCCCAGCGGGGCAAGGTCGGGACGGGTGACGGCGGTGAAACTTTCGATGAAATCCTCCTCGGTGTAAAGGGCCGTGTAGATCTTGTGGGTGTAGCCGTCCCGGATGATGGCGTAGGCTGTTTTCCCGGTGGCTTCGTCGTAATCCCCGTAGGCCAGTTCAGCGAACCTGGCTTCCACGTCGAGGTACTCGATGTCGACATTGATGCCGGCCTGACCGAACACAGCCCTCATCTGGGCTTCGGTCAGGGGGATCAGGACGGCCTGGGCCGTGGGGCAGGATAGAACGATACTCACAACAGCGGTGAAAAGCATGGTTTTCATAAAGCCTCCTCCATTCCAGCGTTGGGGTTGAGCTTTTCCGGCGGGAACGGGCAGGCTTTCCACCGGGCTTTGGGCGGCGGGGCAGGTCTGTCTTTTATTGCGAAGTTGGATGTCGGGTGTTCAATCTTTACAGTAAGTTGTAGTCTCCTGGCGTTTTTTTGTCAAACGTGAACAAGGGTCATGGGAAACAACATATTTAGTGTCAGTGCCGGGTCATCAGTCGTCTACCACAACCACCAGCAGACGTTTGGGGCCGTGCATGCCACGGAACGGGGTGGCCATGATGTCGGCGGTCATGCTGGGGCCGGTGATGAAGGTGAGTTGGGACGGCAGCTCGCCGCGGTCCATGAGGCGTTTGAGAACGGTTTCGTATACAGGAACCACGTCACTTTTCCGAACCACGGCCAGGTGGACCAGGGGAGAGAGGGAGGGCAGCCGGGGGTTGGTCCTGCTGTGGGCGATGACCAGGGTGCCTGATTCGGCCACGGCATAATCCACGGAGGTGAGCCCGGCGTCCACGGTAAAGGCCGTTTCCTTGTATGGGCTCCGCTCAGGGAAATCATCGGGCCTGAACAGGGCAAGGTTTGGCATGGATCGGGAAAGGTCTTGGGTCAGGCCGGCCATGAACGGGTCCTGGCTGGCGAGAATCCGGGTGAAATTGTTGTCCCGGATCAGGGCGGCCAGAAAATCCGGAAGCTCTCCGTCGCTCTGGCCCCGGTGGACCTCGGCGCTCTGTTCTGTGAGGTGTTTGACCAGGATGTTCAGGAGTTCGTCCGGGTCCATGGCCAGATGGGGAAGATCCGGCAAGGGGGGAAGATCCGGGTCCGGCCCTGGTTTCCCTGTGGTGAGACGCTGGAGTATGGCATCGCGCATTGGGTTCATGGCATCACCTTTTTTCCCGGAGAGAGCGGTAGGGTTTTATGGGAACGGACGGGAACCGCCGTTTCAGGGTCCAGGCCCGGACAGGGCCGAGATCGGGATGGCGGGCCGCCACGGTCAGGGCTTTTAAGGCCACCATGTTCCAGAACACCGGATGGGACGCGGACAGGGCCGCGGCCTTGGCAAACAGCCGTTCACCGAAGGTGGCTCCTTGCCCGTGAAGCTCGGAATCCTGGTTCATGTTCCTGTTTCTCAGGTAGAGAATCATCGACGGGTGGTCGATGCCGGCGGGGCAGACCGTCTTGCAGGACTTGCACAGGGTGCAGGCTCCATAAAGATCCCGGGTTCTGTCCAGGCCCAGCAGAAGGGGGTTCAAAAGCTTGCCGATGGGGCCGGTGTAGGCCCAACCGTAAGGGTAGCCTCCCACTTTCCGGAACACCGGGCAGACGTTGATGCAGGCCCCGCAGCGGATGCACTGGAGCACCTCCCGGGTTTTCGGGTTCTGGTAAATCCGGCTGCGGCCGTTGTCCAGGATCACGATGTGGAGTTCGGAAGGCCCGTCCGGTTCGTCCTGCTTCCTCGGGCCGGTGTCCACGGTGACGTAGGATGTGATTTTCTGGCCTGTTCCGTTCCGGCAGAGCACCCGGATCATGTGCAGGGCCTCGTCAAAATTTTCCACCACCTTTTCCAGGCTCATGATCGACACCTGGATGTCCGGCGCCGATTTGTTGAACCGGATGTTGCCCTCGTTTTCCACGTTGACGATGCTGCCTGTTTCGGCCACGGCCAGGTTCACGCCGGTGATGCCCAGCCGCATATGACGGAATTTGTCCCGGAGAAACTCCCGGGCCGCCTGGCCCAGGGCCACGGGATCGCTGCTGGGCTCTTTCATGCCCGCCTTTTCCATGAAGATCCGGCTGATCTGGTCCGTGGGGATGTTGATGGCCGGTCCGATGATGTGGAACGGCGGTTTTTCCAGAAGCTGGATGATGAACTCGCCCAGATCGGTTTCGAACACCGGGGTGCCGTTTTTCGCAAGAAAATCGTTCAGCCCCAGTTCCTCGGTGATCATGGATTTGCCCTTGGTCACGTAGGGGATCTTGTGCCGGTTCACCAGGTCACGGATGTAGGCGTTGGCCTCGTGGGCGGTTTCGGCCCAGAAAACCTTCGCACCGGCTTTGACGGCGTTTTTTTCAAAGGTGGTCAGAAGCCGGCCCAGGTCAGCCAGGGATTTTTTCCGGATGGCCCTGGCACGCTCAACGGCCGCGGCCGGATCGGGAAAGCTGCCCATGCCGATCTCCCGGACAGCCGAAAGAACGGGCAGGAAAAAATCGAGAAACATCCGGGAACCGGGGTTCTCCAGCTCTTTCCGGGCCTCGTTCACGTAGTTTTCGGTGTTAATGTCCATGGGCCTCGTCCTTGGGTTCCGTGGTTCCCGCCAGAAATTCGGCGATGTGCCGCACCGTTTTCCCCGGATGGTTTTTGTCCAGGAATCCCCGGATGTTGAGAAGGCAGCCCGGCTCCCCGAGAACCAGAAGGTCGGCCCCGCTTTCCAGGAAATGGGCCACTTTGCCTTCCACCATGGCGGTGGAGATCTCGGGGTAATCCAGGGCGAACTCCCCGCCGAAACCGCAGCACATGTCGGCGTCTTTCATGAAAACCAGTTCCGTTCCCCGGGCCGCCCGGATCAGGGCCTTGGGCTGTTCCGACACGCCCAAATCCCGGAGCAGGTGGCAGGATTCGTGGTAGGCAACCTTTCCATGGAACGACGCCCCGGTGTTGGTGATGGCAAGAACATCCACAAGATACTGGGAAAATTCGAACATCCGGCCTGCCAGGCTTTCAGCCCGTTGTTTCATACCGGGATCATCGTCAAAAAGGCCGGGGTAGCGGTGTTTCACCATGGCCGTGCAGGAGCCCGAGGGACAGACCACCGCGTCAAAATCCTCGAACACCGTGATGAAGTGGCGGGCGAAACTCCGGGCCTCGTCGAAAAAGCCTTTGTTGAACACCATCTGCCCACAGCAGGTCTGGGCCGGGGGATACACGGTATGGACCCCCAGCCTGTCAAGGACACGCGCCATCGAGATGGCCACCTCGGGCAGGAGAAGGTTCACGGAGCAGGGAATGAAAAGGGCCGTCCGGGTCATGGGTTTTTCCTTGGGTTAGCCTCCGGCGGCCCTTCCGGGGGACCAGATTTTTTAAAATCTGGACAAAAGGGTGTGGGTTCAAGATACCCTTTTGTCAAACTTTTCAAAAGTTTGGCCCCCGGCAGGGCCGCCGGAGGCATCATTCACAACATCACATCACTCGGTTTTGACACTATTCACACCCCAATCAAAGGCCTCCATGTTCATCCGGAGCTTGTCGTCTTTGAACCGGGTGGCCATGATGGCCTGGAAAATGTCACGGCTCAAGGGGAGTTCGCCTGTTCCGGCCAGGGCTCCGGCCATGATCACGTTGCCAAGGACCGGGTTGCCGATCTCCACGGCCTTTTCCGTGGCGTTGAGGAAAAAGGCTTTGGCCGAAAGTTCGCTGATCCAGGCCCTTATTTCCTCGTCTTTGGGGTAGTTGAGCTGGCCGGAGATCACGCCCACCGGGTAGAAGGGACGGGTGTTGGTGATCACCGTGACCCCGGGGTGTCCGTAGTCTTTCAGAACCCTCAGGGTTTCCGTGGGTTCCATGGACACGATCATGTGGGCCTGGCCCAGGGGGATCTGGGGAGACCAGCTGGATTTGGCCGAAATCCGGAGGTGGCTCATCACCGAACCGCCGCGCTGGGAGGCGCCGAAGGTCTCCCCGATGGTCACGTGGAGTCCCAGCTGGGACAGCATGTTGCCCACGGCCCGGGAGGTCATCACGTTGCCCTGGCCTCCCACGCCGGTGACGATCAGGTTGAAGGGGTCCGCTTTAAGGGTCACGTGGGTCATCAGGCCACCTCCTTTTTCTGAATGGCGTGTCTGGGGCAGATGGAGGCGCAGAACCCGCAGCCCGCGCAGGTCACCTCGTCGATCCTGGCCCGTTTGGTCTCCTTGTCCCAGACCAGGCCGGGACAGGCGAAAATCCGGGTGCACAGCCTGTTGCATCCGCAGGTTTCACCGGCGCAGACAGCTTCGTCCACCTTCATTTCGTATCGTTTCGTGGATTTTTTTTCAGGGCTCAGAGCGCAGGCCTGTTTCAGGACCAGGACGTTCACCCCTTTCCGGTCGATCAGTTCAAGCAGGGTGTCCCGGCTTTGTTCCAGGTCAAAGGGGTCGCAGACCCTTACCTCGGCTCCCATGGCCCGGCAGACCGACGGGATGTCGATGGAATGGGCCGTCTGGCCCATGGCGTCGTGTCCGATGCCGGGATGGGACTGGAATCCGGTCATGGCCGTGCCGCTGTTGTCCAGCACCACCAGGGTCATGTCCGACTGGTTGTGGATGGCGTTCACCAGGGGCGGCATGGCCGAATGGAAAAAGGTGCTGTCCCCGCAGACCGAAAGCACCGGCTGGTCCAGGCCGAAACGGGAGAGCTTGCCGAAGCCGCTGGCCACGCCTGTCCCGGAGCCCATGGCGTGGAGGGTCTTGAGGGTGGAGAACCCGGCGGGAAGGACACCCATGGAGTAACAGCCGATGTCTCCGCAGACAAAGCCGTTCCGGTTGTCCATGGTGAGGGCCGTGTTCAATGTGAAAAAGGACGCCCGGTGGGGGCAGCCGGGGCAGAAGGTGGCTTCCCGGTGGGGCGAACCGCCAAAGGCAACCGCGCCGGCCCGTGCGGCGTAGGTCATGTCCCGCTGGGGCAGCGTGACGTTCATGAGCGGAGCCAGGGCGGCCATGATCTTGTCCGGATTCATTTCCCCGACCATGGGGAGACGGCCGTCCTTCTTGCCGAAAAACTGTTTGACGCCGATGTCTCCGGCCAGTTCGGCGGCGAGGATTTTTACCTCTTCTTCCAGGAAAGGCAGCACCTCTTCCACGAAGAAGATTTTATCTGTGGAGGCCAGGTGTTTTTGCATCAGGTTTCTGGGCAGGGGCCAGGTGGTGCCGATTTTGAGAATGCCCACCCGGTCCTGGAGACCCAGAAGATGGACCGCCTCCCGGCTGTACAGGGAGCAGATCGAGCTGGTGACCAGGAGAAGTTCGGGCTTGTCCGGCCCTTCGTAGGTGTTGAACGGCGAGGTTTCGAAAAGCTCCGCGGCCTGTTTCAGTTTGCGCTGCTGCTCGCTGTGCTTGTACTCCACGGGCGGGCTCATGATCACCCCCTCGTTGGGGTCGAGGATGAAACCGTTGTGTTTGAAGAAAGCTTTGTTTCCATCCTCCGGGATCTGGCCCATGACCACGGTGCCGCTGGCGTGGGACAGTCGGGTCACGGTGCGGACCAGCACCAGGTTTCTGATGATGTCGGACAGCTCGAAAGCCCATTTCACCATGTCCTTGGCTTCCTGGAAATCACCGGGCTCCAAAAGGGGGACTTCCATGAGTTTGGCGTAGTGCCGGGTTTCCCCTTCGTTCACGCTGGACAGGGCCCCGGGATCGTCGGCGGACACCAGCACCATGGGGCCCCGGACACCGGAACCCGACAGGTGGAGCAGGTAATCCGCCGCCACGTTGAGGCCGGGCTGTTTCATGACGGCCATGGTCTTCAAGCCGGCGAACGAGGCGGAAGAGGCCACTTCCAGGGCCACTTTTTCGTTGACCGACCACTCCACGTAGAGTTTTCGGGACGGGTCTTTGGACAGGGCCGCCAGGTTTTCGATGATTTCGGACGAGGGAGTTCCCGGATAGCCTGCGGCCATCTGAACCCCCGCTTCCAGGGCTCCCCGGACAATGGCCTCGTTGCCCATGAGCAGATGGCGGCTGTTTTCGGGGTATGATCCAAGATCGGTCATGTTGCCTCCTGATGAATCCGGCGTCTCTGGGCCAGAAATGGCCTGCCGGAACAAAGTCGTTGGTTATGAAATTAAGCGGTTCAGCTTTTTAGGGGTTTACAATGGTGGTGCCTTTCTCATGATGTTTGGTCATCCTGAACACCTGAACCGCTTAAACCTGTTATGAGCACAGGGCGTCCACCCGTTTCTGGTCCACCACCAGGGCCGAACGCCCTTTTTCCGGGTCCAGGTTGAGGAGGTCCAGTTCCATGGCCCGGGTCAGAGCCCGTTTCTTTTTGCCAAGTGCCCCCTTTTCCAGGTTGGCCAGGCTTTCTTCGGGCATAGGACCGGTTTCGAGGAACCCTTTGGCCACCGCATCGGCCACCAGACGTTCCCCTTTTTCCGAACGGATGATCAGGGTGTTCCATCCGTCCGCCCCTTCCAGGGCTCCCACGGAAAGGTCGGTGAGTTCAGCCGTCATGTCCGGGCAGATGGTGCAGCCTTTGGGAATGGCGGTGCGTATCTCGGCGAGGGGGATGTCCACCCGGCCTTTTGAGGTGGTGAACGTCATGGTCTGGGCCGGAGGCGGGGGCACGTCCATGGACAGGATGTCGTCGCTGTCCAGGCGGTTTTTCACCAGCGCCTTCAGCTGCCGGGTGTCCAGGGCCCATGTGCAGAAAAGACCGATGGACAAGGCCACGGGGTCACGGAAATCGTCCCGGTTCAGGGGGTTCATCCGCATCCGGGTGAGGGCGGTCATCTGGCAGGCCGTGCCCACCACCAAGAGTCTCATGGACGAATCGCCGGTGGTTTCCTTCATCACGGTGGAAAGGGTGGGGGAGGCCATGTACTTGGAACCCGAACAGCCCAGCACCTCGTCTTCGGTCCGGGCCAGAAAAGGCTCGGGGGTCAGGCCGTGCCGGCGTGTCAGGGCCGCCCCGTCGACCAGGCCCTGGTTCAGGGCGAACACGGTGAGGGCGCTCACCGCCCCGCCGTTCTGGAAACCCGCCTTTCCGGTCAGGGCTGCTCCGGCCCTGGCCTTCACGATGGTTTTGACATGGCCCAGGGCGGACAGGTCATACGACTTTCCGAAGAGCCAGGTGGACAGCTCATTCAGGTCCACCTGGGTTTTCGGGCAGTGGGCGTGGCATCGTCCCTGGCTCAAGGTACAGGCAAAAAGCCGGGCGATTTTTCCGTTATGGCTCACGAAATAGGGACAGAGGCCCACACAGGCCCCGCAATCGACGCAGAGGTCTTTCGTGTGGACGTCCTCGAGGAGTTCCGATGATCCCAGGATCTGCATAGGCGCATTCTCCAGTGATAAGGGTTGTTGTTATTCGACAATGTCGAACCGTGTATGTTTATGTTGAACATCATAAAAAAGGAACGCGGTGTTGTCAAGGGGGAAGTCGATTGGGATCACGTCAGTGACGGAACGCCCGCCCGGACGACACGCGACCTGATTTTTTTACCGGCCGTTTATGGAACTTGTCTTGATAAAGGAACAGAAATATCGTATGCAGAAAAAACCTTTGCCTCGAACGAAACCCGATCAGTTTTGAATCATTATAACGGATGCGAATGAAAACGGAAGGAGAATTGTAAACCATGAAACCCACGATCAAACCCATTGCCGTCATGCTGTTCGCCGCGGTGGCATGCCTGTGGTCCGTCCAGTCGGCCCGGGCCGAGTTCGTCCTCAATGCCAGCTGCTCCTCCCAGATCACCGAGGCTTTCGGACGTGAAGCCCTGGAAGCGTTCATGAAAGACAGCGGAGTCAACGTCAAGGTCCATGTTTTTTCATCGGAAACCTGTATCGACCGTCTGAAGAACGGGTTTTCCAACCTGGCCGGGTCCACGGTGCCTCTTTCGCGGGCAGACAAAAACGCGGGGCTTGTGGAGATTCCGATGTGCAAAGACCCCATGTCCATTATCATCCATCCTTCCAGCAAGGTGAAAAATCTGACCCTGAAACAGGTCCGGGAAATCTTCAGCGGCCATGTAAGGAACTGGAAAGACCTTGGCGGGGAAGATCTTCCCATCGTTGTGGTGACCCCTTCCAAGTCGACCGGGGCGAACCAGAACTTCAAAAGCATGGTCATGGGTCCCTTTGAATTCAAGGATGACCTGACGGCCAGCGCCGCCTTCACAGCCGTTGTGGGTGTCAAACATATCCCCGGTTCCATTTCGTTCATCGCCAACAGCATCGCCATCCAGCACAAGGATGTGGCCGTGGCCAGCGTGGACGGCCGAAGCCCGGGGGAATCGGGTTACCCCTACCACCAGGTTTTCTACCTGGTCATCAAGGGTGAACCCGATCCCATGATGAAGCAGGTGATCAACTACATGATTTCCGACAAGGCCAAACAACGGATGATTCAAAGGGGCATGATTCCGGTGATCGAATAACATCAACCCAGGGTCCGGGCGGCCGGACCCTGAGAAACAGACAGGACATCAACTATGACTCTGAAAAATCTATTGATGACGATCGTGGCGGCGTGCTGCCTGTGGACAAGCGGATGCGCGACGGTTCTCACCGTGGCTTATCCGCCTGTGGAGGAAACCAGGAAAGGCGACGTGAGACCGGGCGCCCAAATCGGTCACCACTATGTGATTTCCGAGGAAAAAGACGGGCTTCTTCTTCAGAAGGAACCCCTCTGCGTCCAGGAAGTCCAGGTGATCAACGTGAAACGCAAGCAGCTTCACGGGGTGATTCCCGCTGTTATTGAAATCCCCTTTTTCGGACTGGGCATCGCGGATCTCGTGGTGGCCGGAACCTACACCCGGGCCACCATCGAGGAGACCGACGGGGGCTATGTGAAAGGAAACCAAGTGCTTGCCTGCGGTGATCTGGCCTTTGCGCCCAACGAGGAACTGATCCTCCAGTTTCCGGTTTCCCTTGAAGTCAGGCGTGTGACCACCGATGAACAAGGCATGATTCCGATGAACGTGGTACAGAGTTTTCCCGGAGGGGAAACCCGGTTCAACGTGTTCGTGAAACTGAAGGAAGGCCCCACGTTTGTCAGAACGTTTGAAAAGGCCCCGCCAAGGCAGTGGTAGGCAGGGTAAAACAGGTCACGCCCCTGTTTCCCCTGAGCGCCCGGTGGTCAGCTGTTTAGATAAAAAGCCCTGATATTTTCGGGGCTTTTTTATTCTGGCCGGACCACGTTAGGGTATTGACAAAGAAACAATGAATGTACCATTATCCATAAGAGGTTTTCTGACCGGTGTTCAGGACGGAAAACAGACGCAGACAGAGTTGATGAGCGAACGCCTGGAGCTCAGCCATTTTCTGAAAGGAAATTACGATGCAGGACAAGACGCCCAATGAAAAAGAGTTCCAGGGACTGAGGCTCAGCCTTGATCTCGGGAGCCCCATTTCCATCCGAATCGAGCAGTTCGAGCAGGTTTTCAAAGGGATGCTCACCGGTGCGGAAACAGGCAGGTATCTGATCGTTCGCACGGCCATTCCCAGAGAATTCGAGAGCGCCATTCTTCCAGGCCTGACATTTCAGGTGATCTACCAGAGCGAGGGCCAGGAATTCGGTTTTTTTACCAAGGTCATCGATATCCTGGATCAACCTTTCCGCCTGATTTTTCTCGAATATCCCAACGATGTTTTCTGCATCGACAACAGGGAAAGCTCCCGGAGTTCCTGCTACATTCCCTCGTCGGTCCAGATGGACTGCAATACCGTCAAGGGGGTGATCACGGACATCAGTACCCGGGGATGCCGCTTTCTCATCACCCTTCCCGATCATATTGAGGCCCGCCAGCTTTTACCCATCGATTCCATCGTTCTCCAGTTTCCCGTGATCGGACTGAAAGGGGTCCGGACCTTCAGGGGCAGGGTGAGAAACGCCTCGGTGGACCGGGAAAAAATCGCCATGGGCGTGGAGTTCGAAGACCTGGAACCCCAGGTGTTGCAGAGCATCGCCGAATACGTGGAAAGCGCCGAGGACGGGATGCTCTGACGGCTATGAGTTCAGCTGACGGCTGATGACGGTTCCCAGTTCTTCCAGGGTGTAGGGTTTTTTGAGAAGCTCACCGGCCCCTTGTTCCTGGGCGGCCTTCACCTCGTGGGTGTCGGCGAAACCTGTGGTGATGACCACTTTCTGCCGGGGATGGAGTTCGATGATCTTTTCGTAGGTCTGCCGCCCGTCCATGCCCGGTTCCATGATCATATCCAGAAGAACCAGATCGACTTTTTCCGTTTTCAGATACTCCACCGCCTTTTCCCCGCTTTCGCAGGCCACGCTGGAATACCTCAGGGTTTTCAGGAGCTGGCTGGCGATGTCCCGCTGGATGGTTTCATCGTCCACCACCAGGACTTTTTCACCGTTGCCCCTGAAATCCTCGATGGCCGGCCGCAGGGTCGAATCACAGGCCAGGGACCGGGTTTCGGGAAAGTACAGGTCGAAGACGGTTCCGCCCGTGTCGCTGGCTACGTCGATATGCCCATCGTGTTCGATGACCGTGTTCCAGACAATGGCGAGTCCCAGCCCTGTTCCGCTGCGTCCCATGACTTTCTTCGAGTAGAACGGTTCGAATACCCTTTCCATGTCCTCGGGTGAAATCCCGCTGCCGGTGTCCGAGACCCTCAGCCGGACATAGTCGCCGGGGGGGATCTCGGTGAACCCTTTCAAGGGAGCGGTCAGGGTGATGTTCTCTGATGAAATGAGAACGTTTCCCCGGCCCTGGACAGATTCCACGGCGTTGAGAACCAGGTTGAGGAGGGTTTTTCTGATCTGCACGGTGGAGATGCTGATGTTGCCGAGGTTTTCGTCCAGATTCACATGAACGTGCACGTCGGGATAGGTTGAAGAGAGGCTGCGGAACTCCGCGGATTTCAGATATTCCCCGATAAGGGAGTTGAGGTTAAGGACCTCTTTTTTCCGTGCAGCCCCTCTGGCCACGGTGATCAGGTCGTCCACGATGGCGGCGGCTTTGGTGCCAGAGGTGTAGATGGCTTCCACATAGGGTTTTATGGGGCTGTCTTCGGGGATATCCAGGAGGATCAGTTCGGGGTAGTTGATGATGCCGGATAAAATGTTGTTGAGATCGTGGGCCACACCGCCGGCGAGAAGTCCCAGGGCTTCCATTTTCCGGGCCCGGTCCAGGTTTTTCTTGAGTTCGTTTTTTTCTTCCTCGATGCGTTTCTTTTCCGTGATGTCCCGGCTGATTCCCCTGGCGCCCAGAAGGTTCCCCGAATCGTCGTGGTAGTGGACTCCCCTTGCCTCGACAATTCGCACCTCTCCGTTTTTATGTCGAAGGACGCATTCCATGGGGGCCAGAATCTCTCCGGGAGAGACCTTTTTCATCAGTACCGGGTACAGTTTATCATGCTCTTCTTTTGGGAAATAGTCGATGAACCGTGTCCCGATCAGTTCCTGGGGAGAATAGCCGGTGATCGCTTCCACGCTGGGGCTGTTATAGACAAAGTAGCCCCGTTTGTCGACGTCCCAGATCCAGTCGCTGGTGGACTCCACCAGGTTCCTGAAACGTTCTTCACTTTTTTTCAGGGCTTTTTCCGCCATTTTTCGTTCGGAGATGTCGTGGATCACCACACGGGAGCCGGTGATCCGCCCGTTTTTGAAAATGAAGCTGTTGTTCAGCACAGCCGAAAACGTGCTGCCGTCCTTGTTGATGATGTCCAGTTCCACGTTCCGTGAGATTTTTTCTCCCCGGAGCACGGTGTCCATCCGTTCGGTCAGTATCTGCCGGCCCTGTTCCGTCACAAGGGCAAAGGGACTGAGGCCGAGAAACTCTTCCCGGCTGTATCCCGTGTATTCGCACAGCACGTCGTTGACGCTGACAAAGGAACCGCGGATGAAATCGATCTCGTAGATCCCGGCCGGCGCGTGGATGAAAAGCTGACGGTACTTTTCCCGGCTTTCCTTGAGTTCCTCGTTGATCCGGGTGAGTTCGGTGGTGCGTTCCCTGACACGGTCCTCCAGTTCGTCGTGGGCTTTCTGAAGGGCGACTTCGGCGATCCGGGTGGGTTTCACGAAACGTGTGGTGATGACGAACACGGCGAGAACGAACATGGCCACGGCTGTGAGAATGGAGAAGATGTACACGGACATGGCGGGGATCATGGTGACCAGGAAGTCTTTGATGCCGATCCGGTAGAGCAGGCGGAAAGGGGCGGAATCCAGGTCTTTTCCAATGGTGAAGGAACCGCCTTCAAAGGAGAAGCCCCTGAAATCACGGGTAAGGAGATCTCCCGCACGGTCCCGGTCCTTTTCAGGAAGCAGGTCTTGAAGGTGTTTCGACGCGAAGCGGTCGCCTGTGGCGTTGTCTTCAGCCGAGGTCGAGATGATGTCTCCCTGTTTTGAACAGAGAACGGCCAGGCCCCGGTTGTCGAAAAAAGGTTCGGTAAAAGACACGAATGCCCGGGTGTCGATATCGACCCCGAACATACCCCTGAGGTCTCCCCGGTTGTGCAGATGGGACACGGCGGTCAGGGTGTTGCGACCATTTCCGGCGTCTTGGTAGGGGCCGATCCAGTGAGGATCGTCAGTGCTTTTCATGGCCGGGTTCGATTCGTGGATTTTTCGGATCTGGTCCACGACAGGTCCGCTGTCCGGTGTGGACGGGTAGATGGAGAGGAAATCGAAGGCGCTGGAATAATAGTAACTTCGGGTTACGGATTCCCCGGAATGGCTCATGGCCAGCTGGACGGACAGAAGGTGGGCCGCTGTCCCGAATTCCCTCAAAAACTCCCCGGAGTCCTGGCTTTTGAAAATGGACAGGGGCCCCACCAGCATGCCGGAAAATTGCTTGCCGGACAAACTGACCGGGAGATCCGCGGTCATATGATCTCCCGAGGCTTTGAGCCGGAGATGGGGCGGCAGATGGGCGGGCGGAATGAACAACCCGGCGTCGCCGAGGTGGAGGGCCGCCGTATCCCTCATGCGGATGACGTTGTTTTCCAGATTCTTGATCCGGTTGTTCAGGCTGAGAACACGCTGGTCGAATTCGCTTTCCACCTGGACCAGCCGGGTGTTGACCGCTGTTCTCGAGTACAGGAACAGGAAGAAAAACGTGACCAGTGAAAAGACGATGACGGCCCAAAGCATGAGTTTTGTCTGAAAGGTGGTGAAACGCAACAGTTTTCTGAGGTCTGAGTGCATCGCTCGGTCGTATCCTCGCGGTTGATGGAATCAAAAAAATCCCGTTCAAGGGATCGTCGAACCCGTGCGGGTCTTCGATGACTGTCCGTCGAGCCGACCATTCTGGCATGAGGGCCCTTTGGATAAAGACCCTGGGGTGTCACGTTGATTGAATGGGCGATTATAATCTGTGTAATAAAATAAAACAACCGTTAAGAAGGGGAGAGATAAATTTCCGGGAGATGCCGATGAAAAGGGGCGAACCATGGTCCGCCCCTGTTGTCATGCCTAAGGGAAATCAGGTGAGCCGGATGCTTTCTCCGCGCTGGGGAACGGTGGCCTTGAAACCGTGGCTGTTCAGGTGGTCCGCGAATTTCAGGGACTGATCCTCTTCCCCGTGGACCACGGCGATCCGTTTCACCTTCAGGTTGCCTTTTTTGAGGAAACGGGTCATTTCCTCCTGGTCGGCGTGGGCGCTGAACCCGCTGAGTTTCACCACCCGGGCGTTCAGGGGATAGGTCTTGCCCAGGATGGACAGTTCCGGAGCCTGCCCAATCCGTCCCGACTGTTCGTATTCCCAGCCCAGTTCCACGATGCGGCGGCCCAGGGTGTGTTCGGCCATGTAGCCCACAATCAGCACCGTGTTCCGGGGGTTGTGGATTTTCCAGCGGAGGTGGTGGAGGATGCGCCCCGCTTCACACATGCCCGATGAGGAGATCACGATGTGGGGGCGGGTTTCCTTCATGATTTCCATGGATTCCTCCACGGTTTCCGTGTACCGGAGTTCCGGGAAATCGAAGGGGTTCTTGCCGCGCTCGAGGAAGGTTTCGTGGGTTTCGCGGTCGTAGACCTCCGGGTGTTCGGCGAACACTTTCGTGAGTTTCGACGCCAGGGGCGAATCCACGAACACGGGAACCCTGGGAACTTTGCCCTCGTCGTACAGTTCGTGAAGCACATAGACCACGTCCTGGGTCCTGCCGTAGGCGAAGGCCGGGATCAGCACGGAACCGCCTTTTTCCACGGTTTCGTTGATCACGGTTTTCATGCGCTCTTTGAGGTCGTCCACCGTTTCATGGTGCCGGGCTCCGTAGGTGCTTTCCATGATCATCAGGTCGATGTCCCTGGAGTCTTCAGGGAAATGCATGGTGGGATCGTTGAGGATCGGGCGGTCGAAACGTCCGATATCCCCGGTGTAGCAGACGGTGTAACTTTTTCCGTTTTCCCTGAACCGGATCAGGCACATGGCCGATCCCAGGATGTGGCCTGCGTCGAAAAAGGTGACGGTCATGCCTTTGCCGATGGTCACCGGGGTTTCGTAGGGGTAGCCGTCGAAGAAGGCCAGGGCTTTTTCCGCCTCGGGTGTGGTGAATAGGGGATCGATGGTTTTCAGGTTGTACTCATCCATCAACCGGCTGATGGTTTCCACGTTGAGTTCGTGGCGTTCTTTTTTAAGAATCTTCTGGATCTCCATCTTTTCCCGGTTGCTGACCTTTTTATGGGTTCTTTCCTGGACTTTGTAGAGATGGGATCTCAGGGTCTTGTAGTTCAGGTACGATGCGTCCGATTCCTGGATCTTGGCCGCGTCGAGGAGCAGGTACTGGCAGGCGTCGGCCGTGGTCCGGGTGGTGACGATCCGGCCTGTGAATCCCCCTTCGGTCAGAAGGGGAATACGGCCCGAATGGTCGATGTGGGCATGGGACAGGACCATGTTGGTGACCATTTTCGGATCGATGGGGAAAATCCTGTTTTTCATTTCGCTTTCCTTCCGCCGGCCCTGGAACATGCCGCAGTCCAGAAGGATATGGTCTTTGTTGGCGGAAAAAAGGTGCATGGAACCGGTGACTTCCCGAGTGGCACCGTAGAATGTGATGATCATGAGCTGTTCCTTTCCTGTTCGGTTCGATGGGGCGTTCATTTCTGAAGCCATGTCAAGACATAGTATGATCGGACCTGTTTGTCACGATGAAAAGGCCATGGACCAGGCGTTCGATGAATGATCAAAATGGTCATGAAGTCCGGAGGCTGTCTGGCCGATATATAAAAGATCATAATCATCATCAAAGCGAGACATCCCATGATGCCCGGACTGATCCAGAATCTGAAACAAAAACTCGACCATTTTCTCAACCTTTCAACGCAAAAGGAGGGGCGGGGACTTCATGTGACCGCCCTGATCCAGGCCCTGGAACAGGCCCTGGCTCATGTGGAACCCCGGTTTCTCGACCTGGGAGCTTCCTTCCAGACCCTTTACGAAGAAACCCGGACGTTTTCCGCCTGGGTCGGGGAAACCATCGATCTGGCTTCCGGAGAGTCGGCCGACACCTCGCTGACAGGAACGGCCGGTTACGCCCGGGCCTGCGTGGACCGCCTGAAAGCGCTTCAGGCAGACATGCTGGAAAGCCTGTCTATTTTCGAACATGTTGAAAAGGGCCTGGAAGAGCTGGAGAGTCTGTCCGCAGGTGCGGAAAAAATTGTCTTTCTTCTCAAGGTGATCGTCCTCAATATCGGCATCGAGAGCAACAGGGCGAAAGAATCCGCCGAGATGTTCCAGAGTTTCATCGGAGAGGTGCGGGAGCTTTCCGGCCATGTGGACCAGGTGGTCCGGTCCCTTCACCACGATTCGGAAAACATCCGTAAAGATCACCGGAAAACCGTGGATGAAATCCGTCATCATGTGTCCCGGCTGACCCGGCTGGCCGACAGGGCCGACCAGGAGCTGAAAGATTCGGCGAGGCAGATCGAGGCCATGATGGCGAAAACCCTCCAGTCCCTCAACGCCAACAGGGAGTCCGGCCAGGCCATGGAACGCCATCTGGGAGACATCGTGATGGCCCTTCAGATGCATGACATCATCAGGCAGCGGGTCGATGGAGTGATTTGTGAACTGTACAGCGCCGAAACCCTGATCCGGGAAGAAGAGCCGTCCTCCGGGACAACGGCCGGTGCGCTGGCGCTTCTCGGGCAGGCGGAACAGCTCGAAGCCGTTGTGGCCGACGTGGACCGGACCTGCCGCAGCGTTTCCATGTCCTTCAAAGGAATCGAACGCCATCTGGCCGAACTTTATCAGGATGTGGGTGAACGTGTCCGGGGGAGCCGGGATCTGACCTCGGACAAAAGCCCTTTTTCCCTGCTCGCCTCGAGTCTGAAAGCCCTGAACACCCTGATGGAGGAATCGGTGGTCCTGGGCCAGGTGGTGGACCGTCGGATCGCCGAGGCTTCGGACAAGGTCCAGGCCCTGTCCGGATACGTGAAGTCTGTGGAGTCCATCAGTCTCGACCTTCATCGCAAAGCCCTCAACGCCATCATCAAGGCGGCCCATCTGGGTGAGATGGGCCGGGGCATCGAGGTGTTCGCACGGGAAGTGGGCACGGCGTCCCGCTCGTCCACCCGGTTCGCCGAGAACGTGGTCGCATCGATCTCAGGCATCCGGGAGATGGTCGCGGCCCTTCACCGGAATTCCGACACCGGGGCCGGGGACGCGCTTTCGGGAAACCTCCTGGCCGGAAGCGACAACATCCTGAAAGCCTGGGAAAGGTTCAGTGACAACGCCGGGAAAGTGGCCGCTCAGTTTGAGAAAATAGAGAGCATCATCGGGCGTGCCGAGTCGGAACTGGTTTTTTTTGAAGAATTTTCAGGAGAACTCGACGATTACACATCAAGGATACGGGATCTTGCCCGGGAGTTGGCCGGGAAACCCCTGGCCTTTTCGTCCCGTGATCAAGCGGCCCTCACGAGTCATCATAGCCTGGCGGCCCTGCCTGTGCCGGAAACACCCGCCCCCCTGTCCGGCATGGATAAAGAAGATGCTCCAGATGAAGAGCCGGAAACGCCCCTTCACCCCGAGTCGCCCCCTGTCCCGGAATCCGCCCAGGAACCCGGGGCTGAGGATGAAAAGGGAAAAGGGCTTGGAGACAACGTGGAACTTTTCTGATCTCGGCTCTGGTTCGGCTTTGTTACGTACCAGCCGCCCAGCCTGCCTGATCACCTCAGCGGCTTTCATCATTTCCTAACCTTTCGGTCACCCGGGCCTAACAGGCCTCCTCTAAATTATCGGTGACCATGAAAACCAAAGACAACGAAAAAATGATGAAAAGAGAAAAAAAGCCTATGATTACAGTGGATCTTCACGTTCATTCCAGCCGGGCCAGGAAACCTTTCCAGTGGATTCTCCAGAAAATCAACTGCCCTGAAAGTGCCGCGAGGCCCATGCAGGTCTACGCCGACGCCAGGAGAAAAGGGATGAACCATGTGACTTTGACCGACCACAACAGCATCGAGGGCGCCCTGTCCATCGCCCATCTTCCCGGCGTTTTCCTCAGCGAGGAAGTGACCACCTATTTCCCTGAAGACGGATGCAAGATTCATGTGCTGGCCTGGAATATCTGCGAGGCCCGGCACACGGACATCCAGAAGGCCAGGGCCAGCGTGTACGATCTTGCGGATTACCTGAAACGCGAAAACATCGCCCACGCCGTGGCCCATCCGCTCTATGCGGTGAACGACCGGCTGACCGTTTCCCATGTGGAGAAAATGATGCTTCTCTTCAGGACTTTCGAGGTCAACGGAGCCCGCCCTTCACGGCAGAACCGGATGCTGGAACGGGTCCTTTCGGGGATCACCGAAAAAGAGATGGTTCGTCTGTCGGAAAAACACGGTCTGGAGCCAAAGATGGCCCAAAGCTGGAAAAAGAATCTGGTGGGTGGTTCGGACGACCACAGCGGCCTTAACGTGGCAGGGACCCATACCCGGATTCCCGGGGCCCTGGATCTCGGTCAGGCTCTGCGGATGATCGATGAAGGGAAAGCCGAGGTGGCGGGCAGGGCGTCCTCTCACCTTGCCATGGCCCGCAAGCCGTCACGGAATCGTTTGGCAGGGTTGCCAAGGCCGCTTCAGCTTTTCGGTCAGGTTCAGGCCGATTCGACCCCCGCGTTGTTCGACGGAAGATAAGGGCCTTTTTTCGAAACAGGCCAACCTTTCAGGCGTTCATTTGATCAGCTGGTTCATCTCGAAGATCGGCAGGCAGATGGAAAACACGATGAATCCCACCACCACCCCCATGAGCAGGATGATAGCCGGTTCCAGCAGGGCCGTCATGCCCACCAGACTTGACTCCACCTCTTTCTCGTAGACATCGGCCACCTTGTTCAGCATGGTTTCCAGCTCGCCGCTCTGCTCTCCGACCTTGATCATCTGGATCGAGAGAAAAGGAAACACTTTCGAGGCGTTGAGGGCCGCGCCCAGCTCGTGACCCTGTTCCACTTCCCGGGCCGCCAGGGCTATGGTTTCCGAGATCAGGCTGTTGCCCGCCACGTTTTTCACCACGTCCAGGGCGTTCATCATGGACACGCCGTTTTCAAGGAGGGAACCCAGGGTCCGGCTGAAACGGGCCACGGCCAGTTTGAGGACCAGGTCTCCGAACACGGGCAGGGTCATCAGGGTCCTGTCGATGACCCGCTTGCCTTTCTCCGACGTTTTGAACGCCGACAACCCGACGATAGCCGCCGTGAACAGGATGGCCAGAACCCACCACCAGGAGCCCAGAAAGTCGCTGGTCCCGATGAGAATCCGGGTGGGGAGAGGCAGGGCTTTACCCATGTCGCTGAAAATCGAGGTCATGTTGGGCACCACGAAGGTGAGCAGGAGGAAAAGCACCACGCAGCCGATGAGGGTCATGAAAATGGGGTAGGCCAGGGCGCCTTTGATCTTGGACGTCAGGGCCGCCTGGTTCTCGCTGATGTCGGCCAGGCGTTCAAGGACGATTTCAAGAGTCCCCGAGGCTTCTCCGGCCTTGACCATGTTGATGTAAACCTGGGAGAAAATGCCCGGGTATTCGGCCAGGGACCCGGCAAAGCTTTTTCCTTCCTCCACCGAATCCTTGATCCGTGACAGGGTTCGTTTGAGGACCGGGGTGGTGGTCTGCTTGATCAGGGTGTCCAGGGCCGTGACCAGGGGGAAACCGGCCGTGAGCAGGGTGGCCAGTTGTCGTGTCATCATGGAGATTTCGGCGCTGCCCACCCTGGCGAAGGGACGGAACGAGGGGAGGGAGCCTTTTTCCTTTTTCTGGGCCGGGTTGTCCACCTCCCGGATGCTCACCGTGTAAATTTTCGACGCACGGAGTTTCTGGCGCGCGGCCTTGGCGCTTTCGCAGTCGATGATACCCGAGACGTTCTTCCCTTTGTCGTTCAGGGCGGTGTATTCGTAAACAGGCATGTGGGCGGTTCCTCGTCAGTCGGCATCCGTTGGTTTTTCAAAGTGATATCGGCCTTTCCAGCCGACGATGGTTTCTTATAGCAAAGAAAGGGTGAACAATGCAATGTTTCCCGTGGAGTGAATCACCATGGGAACCCACAGGGATTTTTCCTTTTCAAAAGACCAGGCGAAAAGAAGCCCGCCCGCGATCTGGGAAAGGGGCAGACTCCGGCCGGAAAAAAGCATGTGGGCCCCGGCGAAAACAGTTGTGCTCACCACCAGGGCGAAAAGGAATCCCCGTGTTCTGAGAAAGCGGAACAGCACGCCCCGGAAATACACCTCTTCGGCCAGGGGGGCGGCCAGTCCCCCGGCGATGAAATAGAAAACGGTATCGACTGCCGAACGGGGCAGGGGATTCCGGAAAAGGGCCAGGGGATTGACCCCGGCGGCATACAGCAGGCCGAAGCCGCAGAGGGTGGCGAGGCCTGTGAGACCGGCCCAGATGGCCCCCCTGGCCAGGCCTTTCAACAGTCCTTTTTCGGGAAAGCCGAGGACGGTCAGGCTCTTCTGGAAATGGAAGACCAGGGCCAGGACGGCCAGGGTCTGAACGATCCGGGCCAGGCCAAGGCCCAGGAATCTGGGAACGGCCAGGGCCTGGAACAGGCCGAGGAGCAGGGGGTCCAGGATGAACACCGCCGCAGTGGAGGCGATCAGGGTTTCGATTTTTATGGCCTGGGGAGCGGCTGAGTCCATCCGAGTCTCCTGAGTGCCTTGTAGGCGTACCATTGCACGTACCAGTTGGTGGCTTCCGTGATGCTTTGTCTGATTTCAGGCACCGCGTCCGGATGGCCGCCCATGCCCAGAGCGTAAAAAGCCTGACAGGCCACGTTGGGCTGGCTGTCCCGGGTAAGTTCGATCAAACGGGCGAAAACCGCGGCATCCCTGCTGCCTGCCACGGCCCGGGCGGCCCAGTATCGTTCAAGGGGGAAAGGGCTTGCCATGGATTCCAGGACCACCGGGTAGTAAGCCGCATCCATCCGGCGCTCTTCCATGGTCTGGAGGCCTTTGACCCGCTCGTGGAGGCTGGGTGAATGGAGGGCCGCCCTCACGTTTCCGGGTGGCAAGGGGGCGGAGGCCCGGAAAAAAAGGATGATGAAGCCGGACAGAGCCAGGAGAAAACAGGCCACCGAAGCCGCAAGACCCGCTGTGGTCCGGGGGGAGAACAGCCGCAGAACCGAGAAGAACAGGCTGTGCATCACAAGGTAGGCCAGGAGGGGCAGACCGGTCAGGAGGGCCGTTCCCGTCAGTTTTCTGTAAGACCCGTAAACGTCGGTCTTTTGGGAAAAACGTTTCAGAAGATCGTCGGGGCCGGCGATGACGTCGATGATCCGTGCCTCCATCACCAAGTTGTCCGCTCGGTAAAACCGGAGCATCCCCTCCTGGGACCTCAGAGTCAGATGGGGAGATTCCTGGCCGTCCAGTGGCAGGAAGTCCCGTGAAACCAGGATGTCCCGCAAGGTCGATTCCTGGGGCCTGTCCTCTTCGGCCAGGATCAGGCGGCATGTCCTGATCTGTTTCTGTTCCAGGGATTTGAACACTTCCGCCGGGGAAAGGGTGTGGGTGTAGTAAAAATCGTTGACGGCCATGCCCACGGGGTTGGTCATGAGAAAGGTGTCCCTGAAATCGGTGAAGAACCGGCTGCCCTGGCTGTGTGGGAAAAACAGGAGGATCAGGGCAAGGAGAACGGGAAGTCCGGCGTGGATGGCGATCCGGGTTCTGGGAACGCTGAAAGGCCTGTCTTTGAGAGCGTATTGACAGGTGAAGAACACCAAAAGGGGGCAGAGAACCAGAGAGACCGTTTCGAAAAGGAGGATTCCCCTGAGGTTGACGGCCACGGCGAGGAGGATCAGAAGTCCGAAGAAACCCGCCCCGGCGGCTTTCCTGAGGCCTGGGCGTCCATTCCGGCCAAGGGCCATATCTGTCAGGGCGGCGGCCAGGGCCGTGAGGCAGACCAGGGCCCCCACGGTGAAGGTGAAGAAAAGGCCTCCAGCAAACGCGCTCCGGAATGTTTCCAGCCCTGGCAGGATCGTCGCACCCGGGACAGCCAGGTAACCCTGGTCCATGACCCGGGTCATGGTTTGGACAAGGCGGCGGTTGCTGGTGTGGACGGACAGGCTGGCCAGAAGCTGGAACAGGGCCAGGCCTGCCCCAAGGGAGATCAGGCAGGGCAGGAACACTCCGGCATCTTTGTCGTTTGAACGGTCGTTTTCCATGGGTGGGCCTTTCCTTAAAATCAGCTTGATTTATAAGGTCTGGAAACTTATAATGTTCCCTCACATCGCTGGTCCGTCGTTTTTGCGAGCGTCAGTCTTGACGTCTGATACATATCTGTTTTTTTGAAGCCATAATCAACTCTTTTTTTACCTTTGCACACGAAGTCAAACCGGAAGACCAAAAATCAAAGGAGGCGTGTATGCTGGATATTCAAAATGCGGTGGCCGTGATTACAGGAGGCGGAAGCGGAATTGGCCTCGCCCTTGCGAAATACTGGGTCGAAAAGGGCGGGAAAGTGGTTTTGGGCGATGTTTCCGAAGAGGCGCTCAAAAAGGCCGAAGCCGAGATCAAAGCCATGGGCGGCGAAGTGGCCGTGGTGGCCGGTAACGTCACCCGTGAGGAAGACTGCGCGAAACTCGCTGACACCGCCATCGAAAGATTTGGAAAAATCAATCTGGTGGCGCCTTTCGCAGGGGTGATCAAGGACGGGATGATGGTGGCCACGGACAAGGACACGGGCAAGGTGAACCGGAAGATGTCACTCAAAGACTTTCAGTTCGTCATCGACATCAACCTCACCGGCGTCTTCCTGACCGTTCGCGAATGCGCCGAACGGATGATCAACAACGACTGCAAAGGGCTGATCTGCCTGGTGTCCTCCACCGGGTCCCTTGGAACGGCGGGCCAGATCAACTACTCCTCCACCAAGGCGGCCATGAGCGTCATGCCCAAGGTCCTCACCGCCGAATTTTTCAGGCGTGGATTTTCGGATAAAATCCGCTGCGTGGCCGTGGCTCCGGGATATGTGGGAACGGACATGGTAAAGAACATGAACCAGGATGCCCTGTCGAAAATTCTCGACAACGTGCCCATCGGCCGTCTTATCGAGCCCGAGGAGGTGGCGTCCCTGGTCTGCGAAATCTACCGGAACGAGGCGATGACCGGAGACACCTATTTCATCCATGGCGGATTGAGGCTGGGATCCAAGGGGTAATGGAGGTTTTTTAACCGAAACCAGCCCGGTTCATGTGGCCGATGAAGGCCTCTCCGTAGGTGCTGAAGCCGA
>CAZWTY010000063.1:0-26124 GCA_964637565.1 uncultured Desulforapulum sp. | reverse complement strand
ACCTATTTGACCATATTTTTAAAATCTGGTCCCCCGGACGGCCCGCCGGAGGCAAAAATCAGCATCTTCAATCAATCCACATAAATCCTCGGAACCCTTGCGCTGATGTTGCACAAAAACTCGTAGGTGATGGTTCCGATGGCGTCGCACAGGGATTCCAGGGGAATGGTCATGCCGTCCATGTCACCGAAAAGAAGCACGTCGTCCCCGTTGTAGGCGGTTCCGTCGGGGCCGATGTCCACCATCAGCTGATCCATGCACACGTTTCCCACCACCGTGTGGATTATTCCACGGATTCCCACCTTGCCCTTGTTGGACAGGAGACGGCTGTACCCGTCTCCGTAACCGACGGGCAGGGTGACGATGCGGGTCTGTTCGCTGGCCACATGGGTGTGGTTGTAACTGATCCCCGTATCCCTGGGGCAGACCTTGAAATAGGCCACCCGGGTTTTCAGGGTCATGGCGGGCAAAAGCTTCCGGCCGTGGAAACGCTCGTCCGGCAAGAGGCCAAAGGGGTTGTAACCGTAGAGCATGATGCCGGGGCGGACCATGGTGAAACGGGCTTCGGGGTACCTCATGATTCCGGCGGAATTGGACAGGTGCACCAGTTCGGGCAGGGCGTTCTGGCTTTCCATGAAACCCGCGATATCCCTGAAACGGCCGATCTGCTCTTTTGTGAATTCCGGGTCTGAATCCGCTTTGGCCAGGTGGGAGAAAAGGCCCTTGATGTCCATGCCGGGAAGAGACAGGGCGTGGGTGATGAACCGTTCGGCGTTGTACCAGTGGACCCCGATCCGTTCCATGCCCGTGTCCACCTTCAGGTGAACCTTTGCCGTGATTCCGAGGCGAACCGCCGCCGCCGATATGGCGGAGGACTTGTCCATGGACGAGCTGGTGATGTGGATGTCGTTACGAAGGAAATCGTCGATCTGGTCGGTGTTGATGGCCCCGCATACCAGAATCGGGGCTGTGATGCCGCATTTCCTGAGGTACACGGCTTCTTCCAGGTAGGCCACACCCAGGCAGTCCGCCCCGGAGCCGAGAAGGGTCTCCGACATTTTCAGGATGCCGTGGCCGTAGGCGTTGGATTTCACCATGGCCATGATTTTGACTCCGGAGCCCACGATGTCACGGACGATGCCGAGGTTTTTCCGGATGCGGGAGAGAGAGATTTCCGCCCGTGTGGGGCGGGCCTGGTACGTTTCGATGTGAGTCTGCATGGCGTCGGCGCCTTGTGTTGAAGTTCAAAATGAATAACCGCTACACCTCCGGGTCCCGCTTGTCAATGGTCCGTTGATTTTTTTCATGATGTCCGAAAGATTTGGGTCCGAAGGGAAAAAAGCTGTGAATCTGTTTGCCTAAAACAGGCCTGTTGAAATAAGATGGAAAAAATCGAGCACCACACCATGACCCCAAAAAAACAGGAGGACCGCCCATGAACCAGCCGCTTTACCTTCTCCGCATCTCTGTCCAGGATATCGAACCCGAGATCTGGAGGCGTTTCGTCGTTCCAGCCGACATCACCCTGGACCGGCTTCATGACGTGATCCAGATCGTCATGGGCTGGGAAGACCACCATCTCCACGAGTTCATCGTCAATGGCGGGAAGTACACGGAAAATCCAGAATCGGTGGAGGACGGGCTGGAAGAGGGCAAGGTCCGGCTGAAAGACCTGATCCACAAGAACGGCCAGAAGCTCGTCTACCACTACGATTTCGGGGACGACTGGTTCCACGATGTGGTGCTCGAAGACTGCCGCTACAGCAACGCCGAACTTCTGTCTCCGGTGGAATGCCTGGACGGGGAAAGGGCCTGCCCGCCCGAAGACATCGGAGGGATACCCGGATACGAGGAACTCTGCCGTGAGCTGGCTGAAATGGACGCCGGCGACATCGACGAGGACGACGAGACCGAGGGTGAATGGGAAGAAGAGTGGGATGACGAGGAGTACGACAGCGAGGAATTCGACCTGGAGTACGTCAACCACGAACTCCTGATCTATCAGCGCTGGGCCAGGAACAGGGCTCTACCCATGCCCTGATGACCACGGGGGATGAATACCGATACGGTTTAAGGGGCGAACCTTGTGTTCGCCCTTTTCGTTGGGTCGATTATAGCCGGGTTTTCTGACGGTCTGTTTGACTAAATAACGACCATAGGCCAATCTTTTATTCTGAAAAGCCCACAACGAATCGTGAAAGATATTTGACTCGGTCCCCACCCTTGTCATTCCAGGCGGCCGTGGTCATTTCGGAAGGTCTTGAGCTGAGGTGTATCTTGCGAATTCAAGGTGCCCGCCATGCAAGCCGACCCGGAATCCATGCCCGCGAATGATGAGACGTATGAATTTTCGAGAACGGTTGCTCATGCCGGTGTGGATTCCGGGTCGGCTTCGGAATTCGAGCCTGTGGTTATTGCCGGGTCCGAAGCTGATTCAAACGCTCCCTCATGTCGGAGGCCGCCCGGAATGACAGGCTGGGGACCGGAGACGTGGTCGGGCATTGTTTTTCAGTGTTTCATCATGAAACCTGACTTCCTTTGTCGAACACCCATTTCTCCAGCATCTGAAACACGATTTCCCGCTTGATCGGTTTGGTCATGTAGTCGGTCATGCCGGCTTCCAGGCACTTTTCCTTGTCTCCGGAAAGGGCGTTGGCCGTGACGGCGATGACGGGAACGGATAAGAAGCCTTTTTCCCGGATTGTCCGGGTGGCCGTGAGGCCGTCCATCTCCGGCATCTGGACGTCCATGAGGATCATGTCGTAACTTTCCGGAGAGGCCGAGTAGATGTTCACGGCCTCCCGCCCGTTACCGGCCACGTCCACATGGTACCCGCCCTTGTTCAGCATGATTTTCGCCAGTTTCTGGTTGGCCGGGTTGTCTTCGGCCAGAAGAATCCGGACGCTGTACTTCATGTCCTCCCTGACGGAAAAACGGGTGGCGATCTTGTCCCGTTCGATTTGCCCCGCCGTCTCCTCGTTCCGGGATAGCCCGATCAGCTGGACCATCATCTGGAGCAACTGGCTCTTCTTGGCCGGTTTGGCAAGAAACCCGTCGAAACCCGCCTCCCGGCATTTTCGGGCGTCCCTTTCCACCGTGGAAGACAGGGCGATCACGGGAAGGTGGGCCAGGTCGGAACCGGATTCACGGAGGCTACGGACCACGTCGAATCCGCTGAGATCCGGCATCCGCGTGTCGAAAATCCCCAGGTGGAAACTCTGGCCTGATCGAAGGGCCTCTTTCAGGGCCGGAATGACCTCCAGGCCGGATTTGACCGTTGTCACGGTCATGCCGGCCCCGGAGAACATCCGGGCCATGATGCCTCGGCTGATTCTGTTCTCGTCCACCAGAAGCACCCGTTTCCCGGCCAGACTGACGGGTCTTGTGCGTTCCGTCTTTTTCTGCTCGGCCACCGTGTACCACGCCGTGAAATGAAAAACGCTTCCCGGCCCCTGCTTTTCCCAGGACCTTCCGGCCGTGGCATCAGGCGGCGGGTCGTCCACCCACACGTCTCCGCCCAGGTGATTGGCGATTTTCTTGCAGATGGAAAGGCCCAGGCCCACCCCGCCGTATCTCCGGCTCTGGGAGTTGTCCATCTGGTGGAACACGTCGAAAACCGACTCCCGGTATTCCAAAGGAATGCCGATGCCGGTGTCCCTGACAGCGGTGTGGACCAGGAGTCGGCCGTCCGGTTCTTCCTTTTCCACGTCCAGGGCGATTTCCACCTCTCCCATGTCCGTGTACTTTACCGCGTTGGTGACGATGTTGGTGATGACCTGCCGGAAACGTAAAGGGTCTCCTTTGAGGGCCGGGGGCACCATGTCCCCGATGCGGCAGATCAGCTCGATGGGTTTGCTCTCGATGCTGCCCCGGATGATTTCCGTTACCTCGTAGATCAGGAGTTCGGGATCGAATTCGATGTCCTGGTAGTCGAGACGGCCCGATTCGATTTTGGAAAAGTCCAGGATATCGTTGAGCAGGCCTACCAGCACATCCCCGTTTTTCTTGATGATGTTCAGGTAGTCGGTCTGGGTGTCGTCGATACGGGTGTCGAGCATCAGCTCGGTGAAACCAAGCACGGCGTTCATGGGCGTTCGTATCTCATGACTCATGTTGGCCAGGAAGTTGCTTTTCGCCATGCTGGCCGCCTCGGCCGCCTCCTTGGCCCGTTTCAGTTCGATTTCGGTTTTCTTTCGCTCGCTGATGTCACGGCCCACACCCCGGAACCCCACGGGGTTGCCGTTGTCATCCAGGATCAGGGAGATGGACGTCTCGTTTTCGATGCGTGTCCCGTCTTTTTTGATCAGTTCGTACTGAAACAGCTTTTTCGTCTCACCGCTCGTGAAGACTTCGTGGTAGGCCCTGAAGGCTTTTTTCGCGTTGGCCCTGTCCATGTAAAGCCGGTAGTTCATGCCGATCAGTTCGTCTTTGGTGTAACCCAGAATGCGGCTCATGGAATCGGTGACCAGGGTAAAGTTCCCCTCCAGGTCGATTTCGTAGTAGGCCTCTTCGATGATTTCCAGAATGGTCCGGTATTTCTCCTCGCTTTTCCTCAGGGCGTCCTGGTTCAGACGGCGTTCGGTGATGTCACGGGCCATGCCCCGGAATCCCACGGGCTCTCCCTCAGGGTTCGTGGCCAGAGAAATGGAGCTTTCCATGTAGCGTTTGGTCCCGTCCTTGATGAAAATCCGGAACTCCAGTCCCTTGACGGGCGTTTTCGTCAAGAAAACCTGGTTGTAGGCTCTGAACACCTTGTCGATGTCTTCGGGTACCACGTAGTCCCTGTAGTTCATCCCTTCCAGTTCGCCCCTGGACCTACGGTGGAGTTCGGCGTGGGATTCGTTGAATATCCGGAGATTCCCTTTGAGGTCGGTCTCGTAGTACCCGTCGGCGATGGTCTGGAGAATGTTTCTGTAATCCTGGTCGTCCTGATTCATGATGTCTTTCCCCATGGGGTTTCAGTTTTCCCAGATGACGCGGTTCCGGCCCATGTCCTTGGCTTTGTAAAGGGCTCTGTCCGCCGCCGCGAGCAGTTCATCCACGGTTTTTCCCGGAACCGGACCGGCCATGCCGATGCTCACGGTCACGGGCACGTCTCCCGAACGTGTTTCAATGGGCCCTCCGGCCACGGCTTCTTTCACGCCTTCGAGCAGGGATCTCATCGGTTCAGGTCCCGGGGACCGGACGATGGCGAGGAACTCTTCGCCTCCGTAGCGCCCGAAAAGATCCTGTTCTCCCAGATGGGCCTGGACAATTCGGGCAAAGCCGATCAGCACGTCGTCGCCTGTCTGGTGACCGTATCGGTCGTTGATTTTCTTGAAGTGGTCGATATCCATCATGGCGATGCAGGGAAAATCTCCGCCGGGTCCGGCGCTCAGGCAGATCTTGTCCAGCCGGTTCAGAATGGCCCGGCGGTTCAGGACCCCGGTCAGGGCGTCGTGGGTGGCTTCGTGGAGTATGGCGTCTTTTGCCCGTTCCAGTTCTTCCTGGACTTCGATCATTCGCCGGCCCACGTTGATCCTGGCCCTGATCTCGTCGTTGTCGTAGGGTTTGGCGATGTAGTCATTGGCTCCCGCGTCGAGACCTGTGACCATATGACTTTTTTCAGCCCTGGCGGTGAGCATGATGATGTAGAACGGGGCCAGGGGGTAGAGGGTCCGGATTCTCTGGCAGACTTCCAGGCCGTCCATCACCGGCATGTTCCAGTCCAGGATCAGCAACCGGGGCGGCTGTGGTTTTTCAAGGATTTCGAGGACAGACAATCCGTTGTCAACCGCGGTGACGGAGTAGCCCCATTTGGAGAGAACGGCCTTGAGGATGGCCCTCGATGTGGTGTCGTCTTCGGCGATCAATACATTCATGATGGTTCCTCCGTCCCATGATGTTTCCGGTCGATGATGGTTTGAAGGTCTTTGAAACAGGCTTCGAGTTCAGGCAGGGTTCGTACAAGGGTCGCCAGGTCTCCCGCGGCCCCCGACTTTTCCATACCCATGGCCAGGGTTTGAAGTTTTCTGCTGCCGATGTTGCCTGCCGCTCCCTTGATTTTGTGGGCCTGCAAGCCCGCTTCCAGGGTCAGGCCCTGGTCGACGAGCTCCCTGAGCTTTTTGATCTGGGAAGGGATATCTTCCAGGAATCCTTTGATTATTGTATCGGCCAGCTCTCTGTCGCCCATAAGGATGTTGATGAGAATTTCCGGATCGTAAAGTTCCCCTGGAAGATCCAGGCCCTTTTCCTGCGCGGGGGGGTGGGCCGGAATGATGTCGCCGTCGTCATCCGCGTTTCTGAGCCTCTGGCCGAGCCACCGGTCCAGGGTGTGCGCCAGGGTTGCCGCGTCCACGGGTTTGGATACGTAATCGTCCATGCCGGCTTCCAGGCATTTTTCCCGATCTCCGATCAGCGAGTGGGCTGTCATGGCGATCACGGGAATATCCGGGTCCAACACGCCGGATTCGGGTTTCCTGATTTCCTTCGTGGCCTGGTAACCGTCCATCCCCGGCATCTGGCAGTCCATGAGCACCAGGTCGTAAGGCTGGTTTCTCAAGGCATCCATGGCCTCAAAGCCGTCTCCGGCCACGTCGGCCCTGTATCCCAGCTTTTTGAGGATGGCCAGGGCCACATCCTGGTTGGTGGGGGTGTCTTCGACCAGAAGGATCCTGGCCATTCTTTTTCTTGCTTCCGACACGGTGTGGCGGGTGATGATGCCGACGTCCTCCTGGTCTTTTTGTCCGGATTGATGAATCCCCAAAGCCAGGGTCAGGGTGTCGAAAAGGCTGGACTGACGGAACGGTTTGGTCAGGTAGGCGGAGAATCCCGCGTCCTTGATCCGTTTCGCGTCGCCTTTCTGGCCCAAAGATGTCAGGAGGATCAAAACGGTATCTTCCAGCTCCGGACGGGCCTTGATTTTTCGCCCGATATCCTCGGGGTCTGCCTCAGACCATGGCATGTCCAGGATCATCGCTTTCACGGGGTCGCCGTTTGCCGCGCCGGAATCCAGGATTTCGAAGATCTCCCGTTCCGACAAGGCCAGCTCGGTCCGGCAGCCCCAGGTATTGAGAAGGGACAGGATCAGGTCCCGGTTTATCCTGTTGGACACGGAGACAAGTATACGGGAATCCCTGATCTCTCCTTCCACGGGAAGAACCTGGGATGATTCGGCCTGTTTTTTCAGGGCAACGGTGAACCAGAAGACGGAGCCCAGCCCTTCGGTGCTGTCGACACCGATGTCACCTCCCATGAGAGAGACAAGCTGCCTGCATATGGAAAGCCCCAGGCCCGTGCCTCCGTATTTCCGCGTGATGGAACCGTCCACCTGGGTGAAAGGCAAAAATAAGTTGTCCCGGCGGTTTTCCGGGATGCCGATGCCCGTGTCCCGGATCTCGAAACGGATCAGGACGTCATCACCATGTTCCTGCTCAAGGGAAACATGAAGGGTCACCTCGCCCTGGTCCGTGAATTTGACGGCGTTTCCCAGAAGGTTGATGATGATCTGTCTCAACCGGCCCGGATCTCCACACAGGCGAGACGGAACGGCGGGGTCTATGAAGAAGGCGAGCTCCAGGTTTTTCTCGCAGGCTTTCACGGCCATGAGATCCACCGTATGCTCAATGGCCGTCCTGAGGTCGAAATTCAAGGTTTCAAGGTCCATCTTGCCCGCCTCGACCTTGGAAAAATCCAGGATGTCGTTGATCAGGCTGAGAAGGGACTGGCCACTGCTCCGGATCACACTGGCGTAGTTCCTCTGTTCCCCGGACAGGTTGGTGTCGAGGAGAAGATCGGACATCCCCAGGATTCCGTTCATCGGGGTCCTGATTTCATGGCTAATGTTGGCCAAAAACTGGCTTTTGGCCCGGCTGGCGATCTCGGCTTTCTTCGCCATGTCGTTAGCCCGTGACATGGCGCTCTCAAGGTTCCGGTTCATTTCCAGCAGCTCACTTTCGAATCGTTTCCTTTCGGTGATGTCCTGGTGGGTTCCGGACATCAGGAGGGGTTTGCCGTCCCTGTCCCGGACATGGACCCTGCCTTTGTCGAGTATCCAGATCCAATGCCCGTCTTTGTGTTTCATCCTTCCCTCGAATTCGTAGAACGGGAGATCTCCATCAAAATGCCGGGCGATCAGGGTTTCGGAGACCTTCAAATCTTCCGGATGACAGTGGGCTAACCAGGTTTCGATGGAGACAGGCTGGAGTTCGTCCAGGGTGTAGCCGATCATCTCGGCCCAGCGTTCGTTGAAAACCGTTTCACCGGTCTGGACGTTCCATTCCCAGATCCCGATGTTCGTTCCCGTGATGATGTCGGCCAGGCGTCTTCTTTCCTGCTCCAGCTCTTTTTCGGCCAAGCGGCGGGCGGTGATGTCGTTCATCATGGAAAGCCGGTAATTCTGCCCGCTGATGTCAATGATCTGACTGGTGAACTCTCCGTAATGCAACTGGCCTGTCTTGTCCCACACCTGTATTTCCACACTCTGAAGGGCCTGATCCTTGGTCAGGTTCATGATGGCATGTCGAGTCGCATCATCGTTGAAAAAGTTCAGATCCACGGACGTCCGGCCGATAACCTCTTCCCTGGTATACCCCAGGGTACGGAGAAAGGCGGGGTTCACGTCCACGAATCGTCCGTCTTCCACACGGGAGATGCTTAAAAGGGACGGGCTGGACATAAAGGCCTTGGAGAATTTTTCTTCGGACAACTTGATTTCGGAAATGTCCCGGCTCACACCGAAAAGTGCGGGTTTCTGGTCCCAGCTTCCTTTGACGATGCGGGTTTCCACGGGGATCTGTGCCCCGTTTTTTGTCAGAAGGGGCAGGGGACAGGTGCGACGTCTGCCGGCGAGCATATCCTGAACCACGGTCATGGCTTCTTCCCGGACCTCGGGAGGATGGACCGTGAGGATCGACTGGCCCAGCAGTTCCTCGTCTGTCCAGCCCAGCCTGTTTTTGACCGTTTCATTTACCAGCAGGATATGACCCTGGGCATCCAGGACGAACTGGAAATCCATGGACAGGTCGAAAAAACTCTGGAAGTTGATCTTGCTGTTTAAAAGGGATTCCTCCATCCGTTTCCGGTAGGTGCTGTCCCGGCTGATGCCAAGGATCCCGTTCAATGTGCCGTCCGAAGACCAGTAGGGGGTTTTCAGGGTGTCCAGCAGCACTTTCCTGCCGTCGGGATAGGTGACCCACTCGTCGTCGTGGCGGGGCTCACCTGTTTTCAGCATCATCCGGTCGTTTTCCCTGAAGAAATCGGCCGTTTCCCTGTCGAAAAGATCGTAGTCCGTTTTACCGATGATCCAGTCTTTGGGTTTTCCCACGAACTCGGCGAACGAGGGGTTGCAGCCCAGATACACCCCGTCCATGTCTTTGAAGCAGATCAGGTCGGGGATCCCGTCGAGCAGGGAGTTGATCACGCTGGCCTGACGCCTGATTTCCCTTTCGGCCTTCCGGCTTTCCGTGATGTCCCTGGCCGCAGCGTAGATCGTGGAACCATGGGGCCTGGACCGCCATTCGATGAACCTGTAGCTTCCGTCTTTTGCCCGGTAACGGTTGACGAAGTCGAGGATCTCCTCCTGGGCGTCGAGACGGGCCATGGTGTCAAGGGTCGCCGCTATGTCGTCGGGGTGGACGAATTCCAGGAAACGTCGTGCTTCAAGGTCTTCCACCGAATAACCCAGGATATTTTCCCAGGCCCGGTTGACCCGGACGAACCGTCCTGTGGTGTCGGCGATGCACAAGAGGTCCAGGTTGACGTTGAAGAAATTCTCAAGTTCGACGGTTTTTTCGCTCAAGGCTTTTTCCGAAGCCTTCCGTTCCGAGATGTCCACCAGGTAGCCGATGATTTCACATACCGTACCATCCTGGTGAAGCAGGGTCTGACGGTGATCCTCCACCCATATCCACGAGCCGTCGGGCTTTTTCAGACGGTATTCGTTGTTCAGCACACCCAGCGCCCCGTTCGCACGCCAGGTTTTCAAGGCAAAAAGAACCGCGGTTTTGTCCTCGGGATGAATCAGGGACATCAGCCACGATGGTTCCGAGAGAATGTCGCTGTTGGCGAATCCCAGAAGGGTGTGGACGTTGGTGCTGACAAAGGAAAAGGCGTGACTTTCCGGATCGGCGGTGAAGATCACCACGGGACTTCCGCTGATCAGCTGGTCCAGGCGTGTCCTGGACGTGAAGGTTTCCTCGAGAGCCGCCATGGTCGAGTTGAAGGTGTCGGCCAGTTGCTGGATTTCAAGGGGCCCCTGGGAGGAAAGGCGGGCGCTGAGCTTGCGCTTCTCCGAGACGCTCAGGATGTCCCGGGTCAGTTTTTCCACGGGCTTTGCGGTCATCCGGGCGGCGAGGATCACCGAGGCCGTGACGGAAAGGATAATGACCAGAAACAGGGTGTACAGGTGGCTGTTGTGTTCGTTCAGTCCTTGCCTGACCAGGTGGAGGGGAAGGCCGAGGATCAGGTCGGGACAGGATTCGTTCGATTCGGATAGCTTCCGTCGAAAGGTGATCCAGGAGTCGTGGCCCTCGATGTTTATGAGCCCGGCATGCTGTCTGTAATAATCGTTGGCCTCTATGACAGTCCCGTTCGGGTTCACCAGGGCCACTGCGTAGTCCAGAGGATCCCAGACAGAGGCAAGGAGCCTGATGGCCTGCGGGCCAAGGGAAATGGAGAGGCTGCCCCGGGGCATGTTGCCGATGGACATCGGGACAGCGAACAAAAGTCCGTCCGGACCAAGGTGGAATGTTTCCCGGCCTTTGGCCAGAGCCTGTGCGAGCCCTTTTTCGATGACCGTGGGGCCGGGCTGTGACCCGTTCGAGATTATTTCGCCGCCGTTCACGTCCAGCAGGGAGAACCGTGCGTGGGTGTAGAGTTCTTCGGATGTGGTGAGGAGCCGGAAAAGGATGGGCAGCTGGCGGCGCCGTTTTTCAGGGTCGGCCAGGCCGCTGGTCAACAGGTCGTCCATGGACAGCGTACGGATCTGTTCCCGGATATGGTTCAGCCGGACGTTGAGAAGATCCCGGCTCCTGTCAGCCATGTCCGAAAGCCGGTCCCGGGTCTCCACCGCCAGGGAGGCATGGTTGAGATAGACCATGATTCCCCCGATGATCACCATGATTACCAGGGTTACCGGAAGAACCCTGAGCAGGACCTGGTTGTGAAGGCGCATCTGATTTTTTGGTGTCATATCCTAACTCTCCGTGAGAGACGTATTGGGAACAGAGTTCCGACAACCTCCGCACACTGCCCGGTTTTTTGGATGAAAGCGGTTTTGGTGTTTTTTGCCTATTCGCCGAACAGTTCTTCTCGGATGCAGCGGAATTCCTCTTCATGGGCGAGGAAGGCGTCCACCACGTCCGGCGCGAAATGGGTGCCTCGATCGTTCACGATGATCTCCCTGGCTTTCTGGTGTGAAAACGCATCTTTGTATGAGCGCCGGGTGGTCAGGGCGTCGTAGACGTCGGCCAGGGCCACGATGCGGGCCGACAGGGGGATTTCCGTGCCCCTGAGCCCGTTGGGATACCCCGATCCGTCCCATTTTTCGTGATGGTGGTAGGCGATTTCCTTGCTCAAGGTCAGAAAGGTCTGGCCGTCGATCCGCGCTTCCACGTCCCGGAGGGCGTTGCCCCCCAATGTCGAGTGTTTTTTGATGATTTCGAACTCTTCGGTCGTCAGCCGGCCGGGTTTCAGAAGGATGGCGTCCGGAACCCCCACTTTCCCGATATCGTGGAGGATGGCGGAATTGTAGATGTCCTCGATATAGTCCGGCGTGATGTAATCCCTGTACTCCTGCTTTGTCGAAAGTTCCTTGGCCAGAACCCGCGTGTATTCCCGGATACGTTCAATGTGCGCTCCGGTTTCCTCGTCACGGTACTCGGCGAGCTTGGCCAGTCCCAGGATCGTGGCGGACCGTGCCGACTGAACCTGGCGTGTCGATTCCATGAGGTCTTTCTGGAGTTTTTCCCGTTCCGTCACATCACGTCCCACATTTCTGTATCCGATGATGTTGCCGGATTTGTCCCGCATGGGGGAAGCGACGATTTCAAGACAGGTTTTCTGCCCGTTTTTGTTCAACAGGGTGCAATTCAGGGGTTTTCCAGGCAGGCTGGTCAGGAAGATCTCCTGGTAGTATTCCTCGAGGGTGATGAGCCCTTCGGTGACCAAGTGTTGCGTGATGCTGCCGCCCATGAGTTCGGACGCGTCATAGCCGGTCAGGGTTAAGACAAAGGGGTTCACGAAGGTGATCGTTCCCTTGAGGTTGACTTCGCAGTAGGCGTCCTGCATTTCCTCGAGGATGTTCCTGAACCGTTCCTCGCTGGTCCGGAGGGCTTCTTCGGTTTTTTTCCTGACGGCGATTTCGGTGGTCAGGTCTTCGACCAGCTGGGCGTTCTGGAGGGAAATGGCCACCTGGGCTGAAATGACCTTGAGGATTTCAAGCCGGTCGGCCGTGAAGACCCCGGCACTGAGGCTGTTTTCCATATAAAGGATGCAGGTCAGGCGATCCTTGTTCATCATGGGCATGCAGAGGATGGACTTGCAGTTTTTCCCGGCCACGTGGGGGTCTCCGGTGAAAGGGCCTGATTTTACGGCGTTTTCAAGAACAAGGGGCTCCCCGCTGTGATAGACGTAATTCACGATGGCGGGACTGAGGCCGTCGCACTTTTCGATGGGAAGGGCCTGGAGCACCTGCTTTTCACCGGTTTCCACATTCTCGCTGGCCTGGATCGCCAGCGTCCCTTCCGAATCCAGGATCAGGTAGCCCCGCTGGGCTCCGGCATTGGCGATGGAAAGATGCATGGCCTGGTTGAGAAGTCGGTCCAGTTTGATTTCACTGGAAATCAGCTGCGACACTTTCATCACCGTGGTGAAATCCAGGTTGTTCATCCGGGAACCCGATGAGGTGGTTCCTCCTGTTTCCACAGACTGTTTCCCGCCGAAAAGGACGAGATCCCCCCTGGATTTCAAGATGTCCTCCATCTTGAGCGTGGCTCCCCAGGACTCGTAGCTGCGAAAGGCCCGTTTGAGTAACACGTCGGCTTCTTCCTTTCCCCCGTTTTCCATCAGGAAGAGGGAGAGCCTTTCGCAGGCGATGGCCTCGTCATGGAGAAAGCCCCCTGACCGGGCGCTGGCAATGGACTGGTGGTACAGGGTGATGGCTTCCTTGAACTGGCCCTTGACGGCCATAATTTCCGCGGCGATCAGGTCGTGTCTGTGCTGGAAATTGTCGGGGCAGAGGGACGCCCATTTTTTCATTTTTTTCTGGTTTTTCCGGATGATGGTCATGTGGACCAGGTTGTTCCGGTGCTTTTCACGGAGAAGGGCGGTGAGCGTCAGGGAATACCAGTGATAGAAATCGGCGGACAACAAGGTGCCCACAAGGACCTTGTTGTGACGGCCCAGGTCCTTTGCGAGCTTTCGGGCCTCCTCGAAACGGCCTCCAAGATAGTTCAGCTTGAGAAGATACAAAAGGGTGTAGCAGAGGCCGAAATGGTTCATGTCCCGGCGCAGCCGTTCCATGTGCTCTTCTTCGTTGAAATCGGGGCCTGAAAGTGAAAAACGGTTGTTGGTCAGGCCTTTCAGACTCAGGATAAACTGGGTGTTCTCCTGATGACGGGCCCCGATGAACGGGTCTTTCACCATGCCCATCAGGTCCGTGTGCCGAAGGTTTTCCGTGAGGATCTCGTCCAGGGGTGTGCCGATCATCAGCCGGCAGTCCGTGGCGGCATTGACGCTGTGGCCCGCGTAGATGAAATCACCGGTGTTCATCGAAAGGTCGTAGACTTTCCGGAACACGTCGAGGTTGTGTCTGGCGTGACGTTTCCAGTGCTGAATGAAAAAGGCGAAGGTGTGGTGCACCATGCCGGCTGTCCTTCGGTCGTCGAAGCGCTGGTTCAGCCGAAGGGCCATTTCCCCGAGATGAGACCCCATGACGTAATCTCCCAGGGCCGCCTGGATGATGGTTCCCAGGGCCACGAGGGCCAGGGAGCCGCAGGGCATGATCCCTCCCTGTTTGAAGCTGAGGCCCACTCCCTTGAGCACCAGCATGGCGAACAGGTTGGGGTTGATGTAGTAGGCCGGTGTGCCCATGGCGAAGAAAATCTGGAAATAACTGTCCAGTTCCCGGTCATCCACAATGGGCAGGTCCTCGATCCGGTCGATGCCGATGCGGTTCATCAGGTGCCGGGTCTTGATCAGTTCCGCGGCCACCGAAGCCATTCCCACCTGGGGAGAGATCCGGATGCCGAAGATCGTCAGGGCTTTCAGCCCCAGTTCCACGGCTTCCCTGGGGCTTCGCATGCTGGTGTAAAGGGCGATCATGATGCGGTAGGCCCTGGCCTTGTCCATTCTGGATGCGGCGTTTTCGATGATGATCGAGAAAAGTTTTTCCGCCTCGTCGAAATTCCGGTGAAGGTACTGGCACTCCATCAGTTCGGTGTAAAGGCCGTAGGCCAGGGCGTAGTCCGTTCGCCAGGCTGTGTCGGGAAGAAGGGACCGCCCCGTGGCCAGATAGTTGACGGCGGCGGCGTAGGCCGTGGATTCCTTGGCCTTGATGCCCGCCTTGAGGTTCAGCTCCGCAAGAATCGTCCGCTCGGTACGGGTGGCCATGAGGCGGCATGCGTGGTTCAGCTGGTCACAGATATAGAAGACCCGGTTCTCGACCTGTTCAGGCGGGGTCCTGTCCAGGTCCAGGTTGCCGATCCTGTAATGGATTCTCTCCCGTTCCGTGGGGTAGATCTGGGAGTAGGCGGCTTCCTGAATGCGGTTGTGGTAGAAACGGTACCCGTCGCCGGCGCCGGCGATCAGACCTTGCTGAACCAGCCTGTCAAAGATCGAAAAAACCGTGTCCATGCTCTGGTTTGACACCGTGCAGAGGGTTTCCAGATCGAAGCGGTTGCCGATGCAGGCACAGAGCTGAATGATATCCAGGTGCTCGGGCGGAAGGTCGTTGAGCTTGTCCGCCATCAGCTGCACCACGTTGTCCGTGTCGGGAAGGGTCCTGATCCTGTCGATGTCCCAGGTCCAGCCCTTTGAGACGTCCAGGTTGAGAAGGCCTTTGTCGTGGAGCGTCCTCAGGAACTGGTTGATGAAAAACGGCGTGCCTTTCGTCTTTTCATGGATGGCCCTGGCAAGGGGCATGGAACGTTCAGGCTCGCAACGGATCATCGAGGAGATCAGAAGATTCACGTCGTCGGGATCAAGGGGGGTGAGGCGGATCGTGTCCATGGGAACACCCGAGAACTCCATGACGTTCCGGACCAGGGTCATGGGGTGGTGATCCGGTGTTTCGGCGTCCCTGTATGAACCGATGAACAGGAAATAACCCAGGTCCCTGTCCGTGACGATGGTCTGGATCAGAGCGCAGCTGGCGGTGTCCGCCCACTGGAGGTCGTCGAGAAACAGGACCAGGGGATGGTGTTCGTCGGCGAAAACCCGGACGAAATGCTTGAACGTGAGGTTGAACCTGTTCCGGGTTTCGTCAGGACCCAGCTCGGGAGCCTCGGGCTGGGGTCCCATGATGCTTCCGATTTCCGGAATGATATCGGTGACGATTTTTCCGTTCTGGCCCAGGGCTTTTTCAAGGCGCGTTTTCCAGAGGTTCAGCCGCTCGTCGTTTTCCGATAACAGCTGACGGGCAAGGGATTGGAACGCCTGTTTGATGGCGCTGTAAGGCACGTTTCGATGGAACTGGTCGAATTTCCCCGCGGCGAAGCCCCCCCGTTTTTCCATGACAACCCGGTGGATTTCATCGACGAGAGCCGATTTCCCCACACCGGGTTCGCCGGTGACGAAGACCGCTTCGGCCGAACCGGCACCCACCCGGCCGAAAGCCCTTTGAAGGCGGAGGAGGGGCTCGTCACGGCCCACGAGCTGTCCGGATATGATAAACCGGGGGCAGATATCCCTGGTTCCCAGGGCAAAGGGTTCGATGGTTCCGGTTCGCTCCAGGCGGACCAGGCATTCCCTCAGGTCCGCAGCCAGTCCCAGACCGTTCTGGTATCTTTCGGACGGAGATTTGGCCAGGAGCCTCATCACGATGTCGGACACAGGTTCCGGGATACTTTGCTTCACGTGGCAGGGAGGAACAGGCATCCGGGCGATATGACCGTGGATGATTTCCATGGGGTCCCTGGATGTGAAGGGCAGTTCCCCGGTGAGCATTTCGTAGAAGGTGACTCCCAGGGAGTAGAGGTCTGTCCGGTAATCCACCCCCAGGTTCACACGACCGGTCTGTTCCGGAGAAATGTAGGCCAGGGTTCCCTCGATGGTGTCCGGTTCCTCGGCCATGTCCCCGTAGACCTGCTCGGATTTTTCGGAAATGCCGAAATCGGTGATCTTGAGGGTGTCGGTCTGCCGGTTCAGGAGGATGTTGTGGGGCTTGATATCCCGGTGGGAGATATCCCGCCGGTGGAGCTCTCCAAGAATCTCTGAAAGCCGGATGGCCAGCCTGAGAAACTCCTCGATCCCCAGGCCTTCCTTGATGATTTCCTTGAGAGACACACCACCGAAATCTTCGAGGATGATGGCCGGGATTCCCTCGTGGTCGGTGAAGGCGACGGGTTTGACGATCCCGTCGAGATCGATGTTCCTGAGAAGCTCGTATTCCCTTCGGAAGCGTGTGATTTCGGCGAAAGAAGGCTCTTTCAGCCGGAAGACCTTGATGATGACGGTCCTTTCCTCTCCCGTCCTGCGGGCTCTGTAAACGGACGAACGATGGGTTTCCCCCAGCTGTTCCAGGATGACGTGGCCGGGAAAAGTGAAAGTGTGTTCAGAAATCATAAATGTTTTATCGTCCGTTTAAGTCAAACATTGATCAAAAAAATCCAAACATCGAAGGTTTTTGGGAGCAATCACTGCAAATGTGACAAAAGAGGCGGTGATCCGGCAGGCCGGTCAGGATGGACGCCGGCCGCGGCGGGCCGAAAGCATGGATGATAACTGGCGGAGATCAGGGGGGCGGGCACAAGACCCACCCTCCCGGTTTTTGATCTTCAACGGATTTTCCGGATCCGCCCGTAGACTTCCTCGTGGATTTTCTGGAAATTGAGGCTGTCCCGGAGATGACCCGGCAGGCTTTCGGCCGGGTATCCGATGGCGATGATGCAGGCGACTTCCAGGTTGTCGGGGACTTTGAGAAGCTCGGCGACACGCTGGCCGGCGGTTTTCCCCTTTTCGTATTCACGGTTTCTGATCTGGATCCAGCAGCTTTTCAGAGCCATGCTTTCGGCGGCGAGCTGAATGTAGGTGGCGGCGATGGAGGTGTCTTCGGTCCACACATCGCAGGTTTTCGGGTCGGCCAGGACCACGATGCCCAGGGGGGCGTTTTTCAGAAAGGTGGCTCCGTGGGGTTTGCATTGGGCCAGCTGGTCCAGCATCGCCCTGTCCTGGATCACCACAAATTCCCAGGGGTTCAGGCCCCTGGACGAGGGGCTTCTTAAGGCCGCTTCGACCAGGATGTCGATTTTGTCGGATTCAACGGCTCTGTCCTGGAATTTCCTTACACTGCGTCTCGCTTTGATCATCGAAAGGAACATGGTCTCACCTTAATTCTTGGGTTCACGTCAAAAAAACAGGGTGACATTCCGGTTCCGATCCCCGTTCCGGCCAAGGTCGGGTATTTCCGTGGATCGCCGAGAAACGCCCGGATCAGGGTCGGGTGTTTCTCGGTGAGCCCGGAATCGGTCGACAAAGAAGGAATCAGGGCTTGTCATCCATCCATTCTGCAAAAAACCTGGCGCCGGGGATGATTTTTTTTCTGCGCCCCAGTATCCTGAGTGTGGATGAAAGGTGACACGGCATCCTTCGCCACCGGAAACCGTTTCCGGAGAGGCGAAGGATTTCGAGGTATAACAAAGCTGGATTATTGTTTTTTCATGGCTTTCTGGAGCAGCTCGCCCATGGTGCCCATCTGTTTCGTGTCCTGGGCGGCGAACTGTTTCCAGTCCTCCTGGACTTCGGTTCCTGCAAGAGCGAGGCTGATCCGGCGTCTTTCCAGGTCGATGCTTTCAACGACCACCTGGATTCCGTCACCTGATTTGAGCCGGTCAATCGCGGAAGTATCGGCCGCCTGACTGATCTTTGATTTGGGCAGAAGCCCGGTGATACCGGGTTCGAGGCGGATGAACAGTCCAAAGGTCTCTTTGCGTTCGAAGGTTCCGTTCACGGTTTTACCCGAGGGGTAGCGGCTGGTGATATCGCTCCAGGGGTCGCCCTGGGCGTCTTTCATGCTGAGGGAGATTCGTTTCTTATGGGTGTCGATGTCCTTGATCATCACCTGGACGCTTTCACCCAGGGCCACGGCGTCTTCGGGTTTCAGGATTCGCCGGGTATAGCTCATCTCACTGAGATGGACAAGGCCTTCGGTGCCCGGGGCGATCTGGACAAAAGCCCCGAAAGGGGCGAAACGGACCACGGTGCCGGTGACCTGGTCTCCCTGGTGGAACCGTTCTCCAGCGAGTTCCCAGGGATCGGCCGCTGTCTGCTTCATGGACAGGGAAATCCTGGGGGCTTTTCCGCCATCGCTTTCCTTGATGGAAAGCACCTTGACCTTGACCTTGTCGCCTGGCTGGACGGCTTCTTCGGGTTTTTCAACCCGGGTCCAGGACAGTTCGGAGACGTGGATCATGCCTTCCACGCCCTTGATCAGTTCGGCAAAAGCTCCGTAGGGCATGAGTTTGGTGATCACGGCGTCCAGGACGTCGCCTTCCTTCAGGTTCTTGAAAAACTCCTTCTTGTTTTTCTCGATGTCGATCTGGAGGTATTCCCTCCGGGAGACCACGATGTTCCGGCCTTTGTCCTCGTAACGGGTGATAAAGAACTGGAACGTTTCTCCCAGGTAATTTTCTGGTTTGTCCACGTAACTCACGTCGATCTGGCTGACGGGACAAAAGGCTCTTTTGCCGGCGATATCGATGTGGAAACCGCCCTTGATCACATCCTTTACCTTGCCTTCCACCGGTGTCCGGGACTGCTGGGCTTCCCTCAGCACATGGTCTTCGCTGGAACCGGCGATGGACCGCTTGAGGATCACTTCGCTTTCGGTCACCTTCACCACGTAAAGATCGAGAACATCGCCCACATTATACTGGAATTCGCCGTTTTCATTGAGAAGATCGTTTTTTTCCACCACACCGTCGCTTTTCGTTCCGGTGTCCACGTAGACACTGCTCGAACCGATGGAGATGATTTTCGCCTCGATGCGGTCTCCCTGGCGGATATCCTGGTTGGCGGATGAACTGAACTGTTCAAAAAGTTCGGCAAAGCTCTCTTCACGGGTTTCGTTGTTGTTCTGATCTAAGGACATGGTTCTGCTCCGGGCCTTGATCTCAGGCCGTCTTGACGTTAGCGAAATGTTTTTGGCGAATTGAAAGATGTGTAAGACACGGTCAATCCCAACTGGGTTAAAATCCATGGGGTCGGCGTCTCCCATGTGTTTCACACCTATCCCATTACCAGCACGGACCGCCTATTGCAAGGAAAGTTTTCATGTCAAGAACCAATTGTTTGACAGATGGAATGAAACTCGTGTATTAAACTTTTCTTTAAAGACGCATGTTCTGAAAACACATGTCTGCATTCGTTTCCGGAGACGAACCATGATGGGAGATTCAAAGGGCGGCGCCGGGAATTTCGAGCCACTGCGGTATCTGTGGCCTTTTTTTGTTTGTTTAGGAATTCCATGTGGTTAAGGAAAGTTTATGAAGGAAAACGTTGAAAAAAAACGAGTCGGTATCGCTTCCCTCCTGGAAAAGACCGAGATCAAGGAATATTTCGACACCCTGTTCATCCTGGTTCTTGGGATCGAATTTGTGGTTTTCGTGGCCCATTTCATCGGCTCCATCGGACCCGACAAAGGGGTTTTCCCCTGGAAACAGTATTTTTTCGTGTCGTTCATCGCTCCCATTGTCCTTGTGTTCCTCATCGGCCTGGTGATCATCGGCTTCAACTTCTATCTGTTCGGCAATGACGACACCACAGGCTCCACCGAGCTGCCCGAGGCCTCCGGATCAGGAAAGGGTCTGAGGTATTCGGCCAAGAACTTCATCCTTTTCATGAACCAGATCCCTGTTCTCGCCGGGCTGTTCGTCATCGGACTGGCCTCGGTGATCCTGTTCAAGCTGGATGTGATCCTTGGCGTCATCGGTCATGTGGGTGAACGCACCGCGTTCTATCTGTTCATCATGCTCTGCGCCGTGGTGGCCGGGGCGGTTCTCTTTCTCCTGTTCTGGCTGTTCTGGAAATACCGGCTCCACAAGCTGGAAATCGAAAGACGCTGGGCCTTCAGGAACCGTGTGATGGAAAAATCCGGGCTGATCATCCTGGAGAACAACACGGTGCTGAATGAACAGGGCGAGGTGCTGACCCAGGGAGAAGTCCGGGCCCAGCTCACCGAGCAGGTGGCCGAAGAGGAAGAACAGGGCCAGCTGCCCCTGATCCAGGGAAACTTCATGGTGAAGTGAACCAGGGGGTCAGCGGGAACCATCGGTTCACCTGTTACATTCAACCTTCGCTTGGCGGGAAAATGCTTTTTCTCGTCTCGCCTCCGACGTACCTGAAATAGTCATCCACGATTCGACCGTGATCGAAAACAAGGGGAGAGGGAAGGGTGTTTCGGTGGAACACGGCCGCGTTCTTCGCGTCGTCGGCCGCTTCCAGCCGGCCTTTTCCATCGGCGATGAACACCGTGGAAACGGTGTGGTGGCGGGGGTCCCGGTCAGGGGCCGAATAGCTGTGAAACTGTTCGATAAGGCGGACATCGAGGGACGTCTCTTCTTTGGCCTCACGGATGGCTGCCTTCTCCAGGCTTTCCCCGTAATCCACGAATCCGCCGGGCAGGGCCCAGCCGTATGGCGGGTTTTTCCGTTCAATCAGAACGATGCCCCCGTCGATTTCAATGATGATGTCCACGGTGACGCCGGGGTTCCGGAAGGTTTTTTCGTTCATGGAAGGTGTCCTTTTATGTGTTGGCGGTGATCGAACCGGGTCATTTTCATGAAATGATGCCCGGCTGTCAATGGAATTCTGAAATGTGCGGGTGCTATGAAAAAAAAGACAGATAAGAAGGACAACGGTCTTTCCCTTGACTCGGCATCATGGGGAAAGACGGTTCAACAAAGCCTTGGAGAACTTGGCGTCACGGTCTCCGACACCATGCTCCGGCAGATGGAGCACCATGTGCGTGAAATGCTGTTCTGGAACAAAACGACGAACCTCACCTCCATCACCGATCCCCATGATGTGGCCATCAAGCACGTGGTTGACTCGGGCGCGGCGGCCCTGCTGTTCGAGGGCGGTGAAAACGTGCTCGACCTCGGAACCGGAGGCGGATTTCCTGGGATTCCCCTCAAGATCATCCATCCCGGCCTTTCCATGACCCTTTTAGACTCATCGCGCAAGAAAATCAGCTTTTTACGGCATGTGATCCGCACACTTCCCCTTGAAAACATCCGGGCCGTGGAAGGGCGGGCCGAGGAACTGGCGGCTCTGCCGGATTACCGGGGCTTTTACGACGTGGTGATCAGCCGGGCCTTTTCAGGCCTGGATGTGATGGTCCCCATGGCGTTGCCGTTCCTTAAACCGGGTGGAAGGATCATCGCCATGAAAGGCCGGGACATCGACCATGAAGCCGCGCTTTTTCAGAGCCTTGCCATGACGTCGTCCGACCTGTCGTCCCCGCAGTCCGGAGAACTGACCCTGGACATCCGTCCTTACAGCCTTCCGGGCACGGATTTCCAGCGTGCGTTCATGATCATCGGCCAGAAAAAATAATCGCATTAAGCGTTGACACCGGTCTTGCATCTGACATAAATTTGGGTGCTTTATGACTTGGAAATATATCAGCTCCACGGTTTTTACGTCTTGATCCAGGGCGCTTGACCGTGTTCAGAACATCCGGAGGCCAGATGGATTACAAAAATACGCTCAACCTTCCCGCAACCTCGTTTGCCATGAAGGCCAACCTTCCCACCCGGGAACCCCAGCAGCTCAAAGCCTGGGAAGAAAACGGACTTTACGAGAAAATCAGACAAGCGTCCCAGGGACGGCCGAAATTCATCCTGCATGACGGCCCCCCCTACGCCAACGGAAACCTGCACATCGGTCACGCCCTGAACAAGATCCTCAAGGACATCATTATAAGATCACGCCAGATGGCGGGGTTCGACGCGCCCTATGTCCCCGGCTGGGACTGCCACGGCCTTCCCATCGAACACAACGTGGACAAGACCCTTGGCGAGAAAAAAAAGGAGATGACCCAGAGCGACATCCGTAAAAAATGCCGGGAATACGCCGAAGGTTTCGTGAACATCCAGAGAGAGGAGTTCAAACGATTCGGTGTTCTTGGCGAGTGGGACAACCCCTACCTGACCATGGCCTATGATTTCGAGGCCCGTATCGCCAGGGAATGCGGGGAGTTTGCCGTGAACGGGGACATGTACATCGGCAAGAAGCCCATTCACTGGTGCTCCAGCTGCCAGACAGCCCTGGCCGAAGCGGAAATCGAGTACAAGGACAACACCTCGCCGTCCGTCTACGTGAAGTTTAAGATGAACGACGATCCTTCGTTCCTGTCTCCCGCTCTTTCGGGCAAAGACGTGTTCATCGTGATCTGGACCACCACGCCCTGGACCCTTCCCGCCAACCTGGCGGTCTGCCTGAACCCTGATTTCATCTACGCGGCCGTGGACGTTGGATCAGGCGGCGTTTACATCCTGGCCAAGGAGCTGGTGGAGCAGGTGATGAAGACGTTCGGCATCGAAACCTACAGCGTCCTGGCGGAATTCGAGGCAGGCCGGTTGGAGAACAGACGCTGCCGTCACCCGTTTTATGACCGCGACTCCCTGGTGATCCTGGGAGACCATGTGACCATCGAGACAGGAACGGGCTGCGTCCACACCGCCCCAGGCCACGGGGCCGACGACTACATCATCGGTCTTAAATACGGTCTTGAACCCTATTCACCCGTTGGAGACAACGGCTGCTTCGTGGAGGACCTGGAGCGTTTCGGCGGTCAGTTCATCCTCAAGGCCAACAAGGAAATCGCGGCCCACATGGAAGCAAGCGGAGCCCTGGTGAAACAGGAAAGCATCAGCCACTCCTATCCCCACTGCTGGCGCTGCAAAAAGCCGGTGATCTTTAGGGCCACGCCCCAGTGGTTCATAAGCATGGACAAGACAGGCCTGCGCCAGAAAGCCCTCAAAGAAATCGATTCGGTAGCCTGGATTCCCTCCTGGGGACGGGAGAGGATCTACGGCATGATCGAAAACCGTCCGGACTGGTGCGTGTCCCGCCAGAGAAGCTGGGGCGTTCCCATCCCTGTGTTCTACTGTGAATCCTGCGGTGAGGTCCATGTGACCAAAGAATCGGTGGACCGGATCTTCGATCTTTTCAAGGAGCACGGGGCCGATATCTGGTTCGACTGGGATGCCAAGGATCTTCTGCCCGAGGACGCCGCGTGCAAGGCCTGCGGAAAGACCTCATTCAAAAAAGACGCCAACATCCTGGATGTGTGGTTCGATTCCGGCGTCACCCACGCCGCGGTTCTTGACCAGCGGTCCTATCTGGAACGGCCGGCCGACCTTTACCTGGAGGGAAGCGACCAGCACAGGGGCTGGTTCCACAGCTCCCTTCTCACCTCTGTGGGCAAGACAGGCAAGGCGCCTTACAAGGCCGTCCTCACCCACGGGTTCGTGGTGGACGCCAAGGGCCACAAGATGTCCAAATCAGAAGGCAACGTCATCGCCCCGAAAAAGGTTATCGACCAGTACGGCGCGGAAATCCTCCGTCTCTGGGTGGCTTCTTCCGACTACCGGGACGATGTAAGGATTTCCGACAACATCCTGTCCCAGCTCAGCGACGCCTACCGGCGGATCAGGAACACCTGCCGCTACATGCTGGGCAACCTCAGCGATTTCGATCCCTCCGCGGACAAGGTGGCCTACGCCGATCTGTCCGATGTCGACAAATTCACGCTCCACAAACTGGGCCTTTTGGTGGAAAAGGCGGTCAAGGCTTACGACACCTACGAGTTCCACACCATCTACCACGCCCTGTACAACTTCTGTTCCATTGATCTGAGTTCGTTCTACCTGGACATCGCCAAAGACCCGCTTTATGTTTTACCGGCCAAGTCATTGAAACGGCGAGGTATCCAGACCGTGATGCACATCCTCACCGATTCCATCGCCCGGTTGATGGCCCCCATGCTGCCCTTTACGGCCGACGAGGTCTGGCAGCACATGCCCGCTTATCCGGGCAAGGAGGAGAGCATCCACCTGGCGGCCCGGGCCGTGTTTGAACCGGAATGGAAAAACGAGGAACTGGCGGGCGTCTGGGACCGGATCCTCGACATCCGGGGTGACGTGACCAAGGCCCTGGAGCTGGCCCGTGTCCAGAAACTCATCGGCCATCCCCTGGACGCCTCGGTAGCCCTTTGTGCCACGGGTGAAAACCGTGAGGTCCTGGAACGTTACAAGGATATCCTCAAGGATATTTTCATCGTGTCTTCCGCGTCTCTCCTGTCTGAAAAACAGGAGGGGGCCTATGAAAGTCCGGTGATCGAGGATCTGTCCATCGTCATCGGAAAAGCTCCGGGTGAAAAATGCCAGAGATGCTGGACCTACGACGTGAGCACCGGAAAGAACCCCGTTTTCGAGAACGCCTGTGACCGTTGCTGCAAGGCCCTCGAGGAAATTGGAATTGTATAGAGGACCCGGGAGTTCCATGACAAAGGCCAAGATCCTCCGCCTGCTGGCGGTTTCAGGCATCACCGTGATTTTAGACCAGATCACCAAGCTTCTCGTGGCGGCTTATATCGGGTACGGACAGGACATCGCCGTGATTCCCGGTTTTTTCAACCTGACCCATGTGCTGAACCCCGGCGGGGCCTTCGGACTGTTCGCCCAGCAGGGGGCCATGGTGCGGGTGATGTTCTTTCTCGTGTTTTCCCTGGTGGCCGTGGGGCTGATACTGTATCTCTATGTGGGGATACCTGAAACCCATCCCATGCTGGCCAATGGCCTCAGTCTGATATTCGGCGGAGCCGTGGGAAACCTCATCGACCGGGTCCGCATGGGAAAAGTCATCGACTTTCTCGACGTGTACCTGGGCGATCTGCACTGGCCGGCCTTCAACGTGGCTGACAGCGCCATCTGTGTCGGGGTGGGGATTTTCATGTTCCATATCCTGTTCAACAGGATGCCTGAACAGGGAAAGATATTCTAGGATCACAGCGTTCGTGGTGATCCGGGCCGGGACGAACCATACAAGAGGACAAGCCAATGTATCCCATTCTGTTCGAATTCAAGCATTTCGCCATCCACACTTACGGGTTCTTCATCGCCCTGGGCTTTCTTTGCGCCATCTTCATCTCCAAACGGGAAGCCAGGATCGCCGGTGAAGACCCTGAGAAGATCGCTGACCTGATTTTCTGGATTCTGGTCTCGGCCATCCTCGGGTCCCGGATTTTTTACGTGATCGTGTACTGGACTGATTTTTATCCCAACAAGCTTCTCGATGTGTTCAAGCTCTGGGAAGGCGGTCTGGTGTTCTACGGCGGATTCATCGGGGCCGTTGCCGCAGCCTATGTGTATGTCCGGAGATTCCAGCTCGATTTCTGGAAAACGGCGGACATCCTGGCCCCGGCCATTCCCTTCGGTCATTTTCTCGGGCGTCTGGGCTGTTTTTCCGCCGGATGCTGCCACGGCAAAGCCTGTTCACTGCCCTGGGCCGTGACCTTCACCCATCCGGAAACCCTGGCTCCGCCCAATATTCCCGTCCACCCGACCCAGCTTTACGAATCGGCGACAAACCTTCTGATATTCATTGTTATTTTGAATTTCAAACGATTCAAAAAGTTCAACGGTCAGGTGTTCCTGGTCTATGTGGCGATCTACGCCGTGGCCCGTTTTATTCTCGAGATGTTCCGGGGTGATTTCAGGGGCGACGAGATTTTTGGCATCCTGTCCGTTTCCCAGACCGTGGCCATCGGGCTTGAAATCGCGGCCATCGTTCTGATGGTCCGGCTCAAGTCTCTGAAAAAAGACTGAAGCGGGAAGAACTCCCGCGTCGCCTTTAAAGAACAGGCTGGAACATGGCTGAAATCCACTACAGAGACCTGGAAAAACACCTGAAAACCCAGGCGAA
>CAZWTY010000062.1:0-26844 GCA_964637565.1 uncultured Desulforapulum sp. | reverse complement strand
CGATTCCAATAAAAAAAGCCTCTGGGGTTCAACCGCTGGGGCTTGCCTTTGCGGAGACCTTTGATTGGGCGGGCCGGGCGAACACCCGGTGCGCCCCGACAGACGCCGGTGCCGGATTTCGTTGCCGGGTATGGCCAACGAAATCCGGCCCGTGACAGCCTCTTCAGATTTTATGCAGGTCAAGGGGACGAGGACCCAGCTTCCCGTTGGCTTCCTTCAGCTTTTCCTCGCCTGAAATCACCGCCACCGACGCTTTTGCCGGATCACGGGTAAAGTACAGGTCCACCAGGTCGTCCAGGTCTTTTTTCCTGACTTTCAGGAGACCGGCCTTGTACTGACGCCGCATGTCGTCGTCCAGGCCCACGATATCCCGGTAAAACGCCTTCCTGGCCGCAGGGCCGGGTGTGTCCGGCTTGTCGATGCCCGAGCAGACCTGAAGCACCGCTTCACTCACGTCCTCATCGCGGATGGGATTTTTCCGGAGATAATCCCCGGCCTCCTCGAACACCTTGAGGGTGGTGACGATGTGGGGGTCGCGGTAGGAACCCATGCTGAAAATCCCGTCCTCGGCGTTGTACACGGCAAAACCGCCGTAAGCCCCGCCTTTTTCACGGATTTCCCGATGGAGATACAGGGACCTCAAGATCTTGGCGATCACCGCCAGACCCGGGGCGTGTTCATGGGGCATGGCCGGCGCAAGACGGCTCTCGGCCACGAAGGACACGGCGCTGTTGGTGCTCCAGCCTTCCCGGACGATGTTCGTTTCCAGGCGGCCCATGCGGTCACCCCAGGTGGGAAGAATCCCGTCGGCCGAGGCAAAGGCCCGGGCCAGAGGAGCCAGACCCGTGTCTGCGGTTTTCAAGGCCTCGTCTTCGCCGACCAGGGCGAATCGGAAACGGCCGGGTTTGAAAACACAGGTTGCCAGCCGCCCGAAAGCGTCGGTGAGGTCGTCCAGGGTCTTCTTCTCGCCGGCAGGGTCGGCCATGGCATCGGCCAGCTGCTTGATGGTTTTCACCTGGGTCACGCCATGCCACAGCTCGTTGAGGTAACTGGCAGGGGAAAAATGACGGCTGGCCAGGGACATGGCCAGGGCATGGCCGTTCTGGACCACACTGGACTCAAGGCCGGCCCTGTACTCGAGAAGCAGGCTCTTCAAACGTTCCCTGTCTGAAAAATCGTACTCGAAGGCGCACTCCTGAACCAGGTCGAAAAACGGGGCGATGTTGCGGTTCAGGCATTTGCCGTTGAACGACAGGAACGGAAGGCAGCCTGGTGACGGTGCGTAACGGGACCGGGCGTGGCAGTCCAGCCCGATGCCGCCGGTGACAGCCGACATGGCCCTGGCCAGGGAGGCGTAATCCCGTTTCTTTGTGCCGAGCCGGGTAAAGGCCGAGCAGAAAAACGGCATCAGGCCCAGGAGATCTTCCGGCACATCGTCAAGGCCTCCTGCGGACACCAGATAGAAAATCCCCGAGGTGGGTTTCCTGTAGCAGGCCGCCGGAACGCCGTCGTATCCCGAATCGGGATGAACCACCGTCACGTCGGGTGGCACGTCGTCCACCTGGAGCGTGGGCAGGCAGGAAATGTCCTCCTCACTGGCCTGCATGGCTTCCAGGGTCTTGTTCTCCTCCCGGATTTTCTCAATGTCGGATTCGCTCAGGCCGGCCCGGATCCGTTCCAGTTTTTCGGCGACACGCCGGTTTTCACGTTCCTCCTGTTCCTGGTCCGGAACCAGGGTGAAAAGAACCCGGTGGGGGTTGTCCAGAAAATGTTTCCGGATGAGGTTTTCAAAAAACGGCCCTTTTTCCAGCTCCCGGTTCAGCCGTTCCAGATCCTCGTCAAGGCGGATGGTCTTCACCGGATCGCCGCCATGGAACCAGGACCCCGCGATTCCGATGAGCACCTTGATTCCGTAGGGGTAGGGACTGTTGGTTCTTTCTTTTCTCCGGAATTCGATCTGGTGGATCGCCGTGCTGATCAGCTCTTTTTCCACGCCCTTTTCCGCAAGACCTTTGAGGGTGTCCCAGATGATCGCCTCGATTTTCGCTGCGTCCTCCGGATCCACGTCTTTCAGGCCGCAGGCAAAGAGGGTGTCCCTGTTTTCCGAGTCGAAACCCGAGGCGTCACATAGGGCCGAACCCAGTTTGGAATCGATCAGCGCTTTCCTCAGGGGCGAAGCGGAATTCCCCATAAGGATATGGCCCAGGAGGGTGAGAACGAGAACTTCGAAGGAATCGTTGATATCGGCGGTGAGCCATGCCAGGCAGACCTGGCTTTTCTTCGACGTGCTTTCGCTCCGGGACAGGGGATAGGTATACGTCGCCTGGCGGGGCGCATCCCAGCGGATTTCCGGCTTCACTTCCGTGTCGGGAACGGTCCGCTGGAAACGGCTAAGCACCTGGCGGTCGATAAACGTGAGGTGGTCTTCCAGGTTGAGGTTCCCGTAGGTGTAGAAATACGCGTTGCTGGGGTGGTAGTGGGTGGCGTGGAAAGCCTTGAGCTGTTCCCAGGTCAGGCCGGGAATATCCGAAGGTTCGCCGCCCGAATTCCAGCCGTAGGTGCTGGTGGGGTAAAGGGCCTTCAGCAGATACCGGCCCATGACATGGCTTGGGGAGCTCATGGCCCCCTTCATCTCGTTGTAGACCACGCCTTTGTATTCCAGACTCCCGTCTTCGTTCACGTCCAGCCTGTGGCCTTCCTGCTTGAAGCTCAGCTCTTCGATTTTCGGAAAAAACGCGGCGTCAAGGTACACGTCCATCAGGTTGTAAAAGTCCTTCCGGTTCTGGGTGGAGAAGGGGTACATGGTCCAGTCCGACGAGGTGAACGCGTTCATGAACGTGTTCAGACTGCGCTTGATCATGGAGAAAAAAGGGTCGCGGACCGGAAATCGTTCGGAACCGCAGAGCACGGTGTGCTCGAGAATGTGGGCCACGCCCGTGGAATCCCTGGGCACGGTCTTGAACGCCACGCTGAAGGTGTTTTCCTCGTCGGCGTTGGCGATGTGAATGTGTCTGGCCCCGGTCTTAAGATGTTCGAGTTCAATGCAGGTGGATTCCAGTTCATGGAGATCCTCCACCCGGACGACCTTGTAGCCCGATACAATCTGTCCCGGCTGGAAACGGGCATGGATGCTGTCTGAATCCGTCATAGGATACACTTCTTTCGTATGGAAAAACGGTTCGTCATAAATAAAAAGCCCCGTGCCGCACCTGGCGCAAAGGGCTTTTTTAACCTGATGCCTCCTGTCCACAAGGCCCGGGGTCTGAGCACAGAACATTCAAACGGCCGGGCATCACGGGATCATTCGGTCTCGGCCTCGGAGGTGGTGATCGTGTATATCCCCCTGGTTTTCCGTTCGATTTTTCCGATCTTGTTCAGACGAAAAATGATGTTTCTCAGTTTTTTGTCTTCAAAACCGGTTTTGGCCTGGATCCGAGCAAAGTCGGCCCCCTGCCTTGAGTTCTTGATTACCCTCAGAACCGCTCCGGAAGCAGTCAAATCGGATTTGTCCAAAACCTCTCCGTCTGCTGACGAGGACATTTTCATCGTCTTGCCGCCGGATTGCTTGATGAGTTTTTCAAGACGGTCTATTTTGGCGGAAAGTTTGTCGATATCCTGTTTTGAAGGAATTTCGAAACTCTTGATGAATGCTTTGAACACCGTATCCACACTGACTCCTTTTGGTTTCTTCTTGGTCATTTCTGCCTCCAGTTACTGCGTTTTCAATTAATATTTCCCGGCGCGTTTCATCGTCGATCTTCTTGTTTTCAACGAAAGATTTCCGAACGTGGTTAGAACTTAAATGCCTATTTTTATCAAATAGTTAATATGATCTGACGATCCGTTCGATGTCCTTTTCTGTTAAAAAAACGAAACCGGAAAATGTCCCTAGACAAAGCCTGAGCTATAAGTAACTCATTTATAAATAAAAAGTCAAGACCGCATAAGAAAACAACATATCCTCTATTCATTTTTTTTCCAGCCTAAAGGCAAAAGTTAGGAAAACAGAGGCTTCCCGGCTTCGGGACCGCAAACAACCTCCCATAATTTTCATGTATTTTAACCGTGAATTATGTTATCTGTCGGTCCGAAAACGTAAGGGGGGCTTCTTTTTTTGCCCCGGAAACAAATATCCCCTGGAGAACAAACCATGACCTCTCCCCGCACCCTTTTAGGCGCTTATGAAATGCACGCGAAAAAACAGCTGGGGCAGAATTTTCTCGTCGACCCGGCCATTCCCTCCATGATCGTGGCCCAGTCCGGCCTGGGTCCGGAAGATGTGGTTCTTGAAATCGGCGCGGGATTGGGCGCCCTGACCATCGCGTCGGCCCGGGTGGCGGAAAAAATCTACGCCGTGGAGCGGGACCGGAGCCTCGTGCCCCTTCTCCGAAGCGAACTTCTCGTGGCCGGCGTGGCGGACCGGGTAGAGATCCTGGAAGGCGACATCCTCCGGGTGGACCTGCCGCCCCTCGCGGAAAAACACGGAAGAAAATTACGGGTCATGGGCAACCTTCCCTACAACATCTCCTCCCAGATTCTGATCTGGCTGGTCAGGGCAAGAAACCATGCGGACAAGGGGGTGTTCATGCTCCAGAAAGAGCTGGCCGAGCGCATCGCGGCCCCTCCCGGCACCAGGGACTATGGGCGGCTTTCCGCCGTGATCCAGTACTGCGCCACCGTGAAACGACTCACCTCCGTGGGTTCGGGCCAGTTTTTTCCCAGACCCAAGGTAGACTCGGAAGTCATCGAGATTTCCTTCGCCGGAAAACCCGAGCGGGCCGCGAAGAACGAGGACTTTCTCTTTGCCGTCATCAAGGCGGCTTTCGGCCAGAGGCGGAAAAACCTCAAGAACTCCCTCACCGGCAGCCAGCTCGGCATGACTCCGGAACTCATCCTCTCTGCCCTGTCGGAGGCCTCCATCGACCATCACAGAAGGGCCGAGACCCTCACCATCGCGGAATTCGTCACCTTGAGCGACATCCTTGCCGGTCACATGTCGCCGTAATCCCCGTTTCCTCTGACGACGCACGGGTTCATCGCTCAAATCCTTCCGGATCAGGGCGCCAGAGAATTTTTTTATCTTTTCCTTGACAGCCACAGAGGGGACTACTATAGGTTTTTGACTATACGTTGTTGAAAAACCCGAAACACTTCCGAACAGAAAAAGCAAGACAGGCGGCCGCGTCAAACAGGCACAGGCCTGTCGCTCGATATATTTTGACTAACATTTATTGATAAGGCGGCGGCAGATGAGCACAGAAAACCTCGAGGCGAACAGCCTTGCGCCGGTCACGGACCAGAACCAAGGGGCTTCGAACGGCGTCATCGTATTGTTTTTCATTGTCGGTTTCGCGGCCAGCATAGCCTTCGGCTGGCTGGTTTTCCCCAAACTCCTCTATTCCGAAAAAAATCAGCCTTTCGATTTCAACCACAAATCCCACTTGGATCTGGTGGATAACGGATGCGAGAGCTGCCATTTCTTCCGGGAAGACGGAACCTACGCCGGTGTGCCCACCCTGGCCCAGTGCACGGACTGCCACCAGGATGTCCAGGGCGAAAGCAAAGACGAGGAAATTTTCGTCAACGAATACGTGGCCAACGAAAAGGAAGTGCCTTGGCTGATCTACTCCAAACAGCCGGACTGCGTGTTTTTCTCCCACGCGGCCCACGTGAAAATGGCCCAGATGGAATGCAAAGACTGCCACGGCGATATCGGCGAATCGGAAAGCCTGAAAGTTTACAGGGAAAACAGGATCTCCGGCTACAGCCAGGATATCTGGGGCGAAAACATCGCCAGGTTCAAGAAAAACCCCTGGGACGGCATGAAGATGAACGACTGCGCCAGATGCCATGAGGAAAAGATGGGCAGCAAAGGCCCTTGCTTCCAGTGCCATAAATAACCACGACGACTTAAGCTTTCGAGGATAACGATGAAAATAGACAGACGACGTTTTTTAGCATTGGGACTCGGAGTCACGGCGGGCACGGTGTTTACGCCCCTTCCCTGGAAACTCACCGACGATATCTCGATCTGGACCCAGAACTGGCGCTGGCTGCCCGTTCCCGAAGACGGGGAAACCACCTATGAGACCTCCGCCTGCACCCTCTGTCCCGGCGGCTGCGGCATCAGCGTCCGGAAAATCAAGGACCGGGTGGTGAAGATCGAAGGACTCGCCGGTCATCCTGTGAACGACGGAAGCATCTGCGCCTTAGGCATTTCAGGCCCCCAGCTTCTCTACGGCGGCGACAGAATCACCAGCCCGATGAAACGCTCGGGAAAACGCGGCCAGAACAAGTGGGAACCCCTGTCCTGGGATGAGGCCATCGAGGAGGTCACCGGCCAGATCAACAGCCTGGTCGAAGGCGACAACCAGGAATCCATCGCCTGTATCTCCGGCTCGGACCGCGGCACCACAGCCATGCTGTTCAAGCGGCTTCTGGCGGCCCTGGGATCCCCCAACTTCATCACCGTTCCTTCCATGGCCGACAGCTACGGCGCGGTGTTCCGCAAAATGCAGGGCGCGGCCGGAGCCGTGGATGCAGCTTTTGATTTCGACAACACCGGGTTTCTCCTGAGTTTCGGCTCAGGCATCGTGGAAGGCTGGGGATCTCCGTTGCGGATGATCCGGGCCGCCAACGCCTGGAAAGAGAAAAAAGCGCCGATGGTCCAGGTGGAACCCCGGCTTTCCGGCACGGCGGCTTTCACCCGGAACCTTCTGGCTGTGAAACCGGGAACCGAAGCCGATCTGGCCCTGGGTGTCGCCTCGGTCATCGTGTCCGAAAACCTTTACAGCGGCCAGGCCGCCGGAGCCGAGGGATTCGCCGGTTTCGCCGCCATGGTGAAACAGAACTTCAGCGCGGCCACCGTATCCGAGAAAACAGGGCTCACGGTCAAAGCCATCGAAAACCTGGCGCGAAAATTCGCCAATCCCGCCAACCGCTCCCTGGCCGTCTGCGGCCATGGCAAGGGCACGGCACCGGGCAGCATGAGGGAATTCATGGCTGTTCACGCCCTGAACGCCCTGGTGGGGAGGATCAACGCACCGGGCGGCGTTTTCGCCGTGACGCCTCCCGACTACATCGCCTGGGCCAACGACGCCGTCATGGCCGGAGCGGCCGGAAAAACACGCATCGACGAAGCCGGGTCCGGCGCATTTCCCCACTCGGCGTCCCTGCTGAACAGGCTTCCTGGAAAACTCACCGACGGCGGCGCGTCCATCGGGCTCCTTCTCGTGTCCGAAGCCAACCCCCTGTACGATCTGGGTCTCACGGACAAGGTCAAGGCCGCTTTCAAAAACATCCCTTATATCGTGAGCTTTTCCACGACCATGGATGACACCACCCGGATGGCCGACATCGTGCTTCCAAACCACAGCTACCTGGAGCGATACGAGGACATCCCCGTCCGTGCCGGCCTGATGAAGCCCCTGATCAACCTGGCCAAACCCGTGACAGCACCCCAGTACGACACCCGGAACGCCGGGGACGTTGTGATCAGCATAGCCAAGGCCCTGGAAGGAAACGTGGCCGAAGCCTTTCCCTGGGAAACTTACGAGGACTGCCTGGCCCAGACCCTGGGCGATAAATTCGAATCCATGAAAGAGAAAGGGTTCTGGGAAGGCGACGCATTGGCGCTTGCAGGACGGGGTTTCGCATTTCCGGCCGAACTTCCCCCGGCCCCGGCTTTGGGCGGCGACGAAAAAGCCCTGCCCCTCGTGCTTGTCAGCAAAGAATCCATGCGCCTGTGGAGCGGGCCTTCGGCCAGCCCGCCTTTTGCCCTGAAAACCGTTCCCGACACCGAACTCAAGGGCCAGGACACCGTGGTGGAAATCCATCCGAAAACAGGGGCTTCCCTGGGCCTGGCCGATGGCAAGCCCGCCGTGATCACCACGAAATCTGGAAACGCCAAGGTCCTGGTGTCCTTTTTCGAAGGCATCATGGAAGGGGTCGTGGCCATCCCCCGGGGACTGGGGCACCAGGCTTTCGGAAAACACCTGGCCGACAAGGGAGTGAGCGTGGGAGCCCTGATCGCTCCTTCGGAAGATCCCGTGTCCGGACTTGATGCGGCCACCATCTCACGGGCCAGCCTCAAGAGGGCTTAGACAGATCATCCGGGGCGGCTCATGCGGCCCCTGACCCATATTCATGGACAACCACGGCGGAAGAGGTTCCGATGAACAAAGAAACTGAACACACACCCGGAAAGAAATACGGGATGGTCATCGATCTGGACAAGTGCACCGGATGCGGCTCCTGTATGGCGGCCTGCATGGCCGAAAACAACGTCCCCTGCAAGGACGACGAATCGAACAAGCTGGACAGCATCACCTGGATCAGGGTCTACCGTCTGACCAACGGAAAATCCTTTCCCGAAACGGAGATCTGCTACCTTCCAAGGCCCTGCATGCACTGCTCAGGCCCCGGCGAACACGGCCATCCGCCCTGCGTGTCCGTCTGCCCGGCCACGGCCACGGACTACGACAAGGGCACGGGCGTGGTCAGCCAGATTTACACCCGCTGCTTCGGATGCCGGTACTGCATGGCGGCCTGTCCCTACCACGCCCGGTACTTCAACTGGTGGGACCCGGTCTGGCCCGGAGATCTCAAGAAATCCCTGTCTCCCAACGTGTCACCCCGAATGCGTGGTGTGGTGGAAAAATGCAGTTTCTGTTTTCACCGCTACCAGATCGCCATGGAAAAAGCCTACTTCGAAGGTCGGAAAGAGCTGGAAGAACACGAATACCAGACCGCCTGCACCCAGGCCTGCCCGTCCGGGGCCATCACCTTCGGGGACCTGAACAACCCGGACCACAAGGTGGCCCAGATGAAAGACCACCCCAACGCTTTCAGGCTCCTGGAACGGCTCCAGACCAACCCCAAGGTCTACTACATTTCCGAAAGGGAGTGGGTGAGACGGTCCGGAGACAACTATCTGAAAAACGAACCCACGATAACGAAACCCGCCGCCCAGGCCCAACACGGCTGACGCGGGGTGAAAGAGGGACAAGACTATGAATGATTACGATCTGATACCCAAAGGGGTTTACCGCTGTTCATTCGGGGCGTTCTTCGTCGGCATGCTGATTCTCGGGGCCATCGTGGCCTGGGGGTTCTACGCGGCGGCCCTGTGCTGGATCAAGGGCCTCAACCAGACCAACATGAACGATTCCTATGGATTCGCTCTTTGGATCTGGGCCGACCTGGCCGTGATCGCCATCGGAGGCGGGGCGTTCTTCACCGGGCTCCTGCGCTACGTCATCGGCCTGGACGAGCTGAAGAACATCCTCAACTTCGCCGTGATCGTGGGATTCTGCTGCTACTGCTCGGCCATGCTGATCCTGGCCATCGACATCGGGCAGCCGCTCCGGGGCTGGTTCATCTTCTGGCACGCCAACGTCCACTCCATGCTCACCGAGGTGGCCTTCTGCCTGTCCCTGTATCTGTGCGTCCTGGCCATCGAGTACATCCCCATCCTGCTGGAAAACCCGAAACTCGACGAGGTCCCGTTCTTCCACAACCTGGGACACAACATGCACGGGATCATGGCGGTTTTCGCGGCCACCGGCGCGTTCCTGTCCTGCTTCCACCAGGGTTCCCTGGGAGGCGTGTCCGGCGTTCTTTTCGGCCGCCCTTTCGTGTACCGTGAAGGCATCTTTGTCTGGCCCTGGACCTTCTTCCTCTACACCTGGTCCGCCGCGGCCTGCGGCCCCTGTTTCACCATGATGGCCTGCAAGATCACCGAGGCCGTCACCCGGAAACGGCTGGTCAAGGACAGCGTCTACGACCTTCTGGCCAAAATCTCCGGCTGGATGATCGGAACCTACATCATCGCCAAAATCGCCGACACCGTGTACTGGGCCTATACCACCGCACCGTCCATGGGTTTCACCCTGATGGATTTCTACACCAAGGATTTGCTGCTCCACGGCGTCTGGATCCTGTTCCTTGAAATCGTGGTCTGCGGTGTGGTTCCGGCCCTGATCCTGATCACGAAAAAAGGGCGGGCCACCAAACCCCTGTTCATCACCGCCATCGTGCTGGCCGTGCTCGGGGTCTGCATCAACCGCTGGGTGATGATCATGGCCCCCATGGCCATGCCGGTCATGCCCTTCGAATCCTGGGTCAGCTACTTCCCCTCATGGCAGGAGGTGGCCACCACCATCCTTCCCTTTGCCGGAGGCATCATGGTCGTGGCCCTGTCCTACCGTTACCTGCCCGTGTTTCCCCAGGAACGGGAGCTGAACCCGATGGATTGACCTGAACGAAAAAAGCCCTTCCACGGGGAAGGGCTTTTCATCTCATCAAGAACACTGACAAAGGAGTTTGGTTATGTTTCCTTTTATATTTGAATGGGTCTGGGACGAAGGCCACCTTATTTTCTTCGGCGCCATGTGGTACGTGATCCTGATTCTGACCACCGGCCTGGGTTACTGCCTGGTCAAAGCCGCCAAGGACACCCTGTCCGGCGACGGACATGACAGCCACCACTGACGGGAAGGGAACCATGTACGCGACACACCATCGTAGGTCGGGTTCTCAAAACCCGACAAATGCCCCCATCCTTATCCACACCGCCGGGTTCCACCCGGCGAAACTCACGCGAATGAAACCCATTTGTCGGATTTCGTTCCTCAATCCGACCGACGATGAAGCGTCTCACCATCGTCGGGTTCTAAAAACCCGACAAATGCACCCCATCCTTAACCTTTCTCACACCGCCTTGTCCCGCAACTGCTCGATAATTTCCGGAAGATAGGCAAACAGGTAATCGATATCCTCTTTCGTGGTATACAGTCCGAAACTGAAACGCAGGGTTCCGTAAATCTCCGTGTCCACCCCGATGGCCTTGATCACCGGCGACGCCTCCTTGCTGCCCGCGCCACAGGCCGAGCCGCCGGACACGTACACCCCGATCTGGTTCAGGCTGATCAGAAGAGCCCCGCTGTCCACATGGGGAAAGCCCACATTCAGGTTGGTGGGAAGCCTCTTGTCCATGGACCCGTTGATGATGTAACCCGGCACATGCTCGTCTAACTTGGTGATGAAATAGTCCCTCAGACGCCGGATCCGGTCCATCTCGGCGGTCATTTCCCGGTCCGCCAGCTCGGCCGCCTTGCCAAAGGCCATGATATGCCCCACGTTCTCCGTGCCTGCCCGACGGTGAAACTCCTGTTCGCCACCGTGGATCAGGGGCACCAGGTTGTACCGTTCATCCACGAAAAGGGCGCCCACCCCTTTGGGGCCGTAGATCTTGTGAGCCGACAGGGACAGAAAGGAAATCCCCATCTCTTTGGGCCGGAGCCTCATTTTCCCGAAGGCCTGGATTCCGTCCACCATGAACGGCACCTCGGCCAGGCCGCAGATCTCGCCGATTTCGGCAATGGGGTTCACCGTGCCGATCTCGTTGTTCACCGCCATCACCGACACAAGGATGGTGTCGGATCTGAGGGCGTTCTGGACCTGGGCCGGGGTGATCAGGCCTTGCCGGTCCACATCGAGAAAGGTCACACTGAAGTTGAACATCCCGAGGAACTGGATGGCTTCAAGCACCGACGGATGTTCGATCTGGGTGGTGATGATGTGGCCCTGGGATTTGCTCTGGATATGACGCATGGCCACGCCTTTGATGGCCATGTTGTTGGCCTCGGACCCGTTGCCCGTGAACACGATTTCCTGGGGCTTCACCCCAAGGCAGCGGGCAATGCTGGTTCTGGCCTTCATCAGTTCCTCGAAGGCTTTTTTCCCCAGAAAGGTGCTGCTCGACGGATTGCCGTGGCCCACCGCGCCCTGATAGTATCCGGTCAAAACGCTCAGAATCTCTTTCCGGATGGGCGTGGTGGCGTTGTAGTCCATGTACACTTCCCGGCGGTTGTCCACATGGACCTGGGCGATGGGCTTGCAAAGCTGGTCCACCGACTGGATGGGAATGCCCACCCATGTGTACACCGAATTAAGACCGTGGGGAAAAAGCTGCTCGATGTCTTCCCGTGTCGCGCCGGTGTAGCGTTCGATATTGGAGTAAAGGGGGCCCACCCGGTGTTTCTCGTAGTAGTCGTAGGCGAATTCCAGAACGTTCCTGTGTCTTTCCGTCACCGCCGTTCCTGTGCGCCGGGCCATCTGATTGATAAAGGTTTTCACGTAATTGTTCAGCATATCGGTTTTCCGCTCGTTGTTATCACTCGGATCAGTAATTCATGGTGTTGTCGGCGCCGGGGTACATATGAAACGGGAAACCCGTTCTCGAATCGGCCATGCCCCGGACCACTTCCACGAAATCGGCATAAGGAAGGCCCATGCCCATGCGGTCCCCTTCGTACTCGGCGATAAGACGGGCACCCAGGCAGTAGGTGGACACGTTGATGGTTCCGGTGAGGTAGGGCCGGACGATCAGGTCGGAGTTCACCACCCGGAGCCCGCCCATGTTGGCCGTGACCCGTTTGCCCGTGTTGTACTGGTAAGCCTGGATGATCCGTGTCAGCTCCACCGGCCGGACACTCAGGATCACCACGTCCGGGGTCAGATCCAGGTCCTCGTATTCGGTGGAATAGAAAAACACCGCCTCCGTGTCCGGAGGCTGGATGGCCATCATGTCCGATACCGCCCGCCTGGCCGTCTCCACATCCCTGTACCGTCCGCTGTCGTCTTTTCCGAACAGGGCGAACTGGTCGCATCCCGCGTCCTTGCAGGCGTAAACACGGCCTTCGGTGAAATCTTTCGGGGAGGGGGGCTGGAAGGTTTTTTCCCTGGACGCTTGTTTTTCCATCAGGTCCGTATAGACCCGGGAACCACCCAGGGGCTCGGATTGATTCTGGTCCACCAGCCCGAAGGTAATGGCGGCAGCCACGCAGCCGATATTGTCCCGGGTCAGACACACCGCGTCTCCCAGGGCCGCCTGCCGGGCCGCCTGGCAACTGGTGAGGGTGATGCCGCCGGGCCTGTATTTCAAAACCTCAGGAGGAATAATCGTGTTTTTCCCCCGGAAAAACCGGACAGCCGTCATGGGAATCACAAGACCCGGAACCCCCATGTTCTCGATCATGCTCGTGTACTGTTCTTTCAATGCAGACATAACGACCTCAAAATTAATAAAACCCGTCGGTTTTCGACCGAAACGCGGTAACCGGACGTTTCAGATGAAGACGGTTTTCGGTTGGCGAAAGTGGTGCTCTGAGTGAAAGTTATGGTACGAGAAACGCTTGATTTTTCGCCTATTATAAAGACTGGCCCGGAAGAATGCAACTCCGGATTAGGGCCGGATTTTTTTATTGAAGGGGATAGGGGGGCTTATGTCGGGTTTGGAGAACCCTTTCCTGCGAGGGTGGAGATTCGGGATTGGGACTCCACTCTCGCTGGCCGGATTGAGGATACGAAATCCGACGAATTGGTCCCCATCCTTTGGATTTGAGCCGGGGGTATCGTGGTAGGGTTTGAATTTTCTGAGGTTTACAGGGCGGGGATCTCTGTGGTAAACATTCCTGATTTCAAGGAAATGACCATTTGACGAGGACGATTATGGCGAAACAGAAGATCAGCAAAAAAGATCTGGAAGAACGGGCCGAAGCCCTGAAGAGTCTTCCACCCAGTATCAGGAACAGCATGAGCGACGAAGAAAAAGAGCTGTTTCTCCATGGAGATGAGTGGCCGGAAAGCCTTTTCGAGAAACTCAGCGAATTCATCGTGAAAAGCGAAGACCTTTCATGAGGCGGCCATGAGCACCCGGGAAAAGCTGCTGGTTCTGCTCCGGGAGCACACGGGCGATTTTGTTTCCGGCGCGGCCCTGACCGAGATTCTCGGAGTTTCCAGGGCGGCGGTGTCCAAGCATGTGGCGGCCCTGAAACAGCAGGGCTACGCCATTACCGCCTCGTCGGGAAAAGGGTACATGTTCCGGGACACGCCGGACCTTCTGCTGCCCGATGAAATCCGCCACGGTCTTGCAACCAGGGTTTTCGGCCAGGGTATCATCGACTATCATGAAATGATCGGCTCTACCAACGACCGGGCCAAGGAGCTGGCGGCCCAGGGGTCGGCGGAAGGCTCCCTGGTGGTCTCCGAAGACCAGAACCGGGGACGGGGACGCAAGGGCCGGACCTGGTTTTCCACAGCGAGCCACGGCATCTGCATTTCCATGATTCTCCGTCCGTCCATGAACCCTTCGGAAGCGTCCCGCATCACCCTGATGACGGCGGTGGCCCTGGCGGAAACGTTCCGGGACATCACCGGCCTTGAGGTGACCATCAAGTGGCCCAACGACATTCTGATCCGGGGCCGGAAGCTGTCGGGCATCCTCACGGAAATGAGCATGGAAATGGACCGGGTGGACTACGTGGTGGTGGGTGTGGGGGTGAACGTGAACAGCCCGGCGGACCATTTTCCGGCCGAAGTCCGGGACATCGCCACGTCCCTTGCCGCGGAAACAGGCCATGCCGTCAGCCGGGTCGACCTGCTCCGGCAGTTCCTGGCCCGGTTCGAATCCTGCTACGCCCTGGTGGAAGGCCAGGGGTTTTCCCAGATCATGAAACGGTGGAAGGATCTTTCGGACATCATCGGACGAACGGTGGCCGTGGATCTCATCGGCTCACGCATTCAAGGACGGGTGGAGGATGTGGACGAAACCGGGGTCCTGGTGCTGCGCGACGGCGACGGACAGGTTCACCGGGTGATCTCGGGCGATGTGCTGCTTCAGGACCTTTGATCATGAACCGTTTGACACAAGGGCCTAAATCCTATAGAATTTTTTCCATCAATGACGACCAAATCCCCTGATCCGGGACCTGTTTGACGACAACGCTCCAGCGCCGCACCCAGGAGACGCCTCCATGTCCGATGCTTATTCACTGACCCTCAAAGAGATCGCCCATCGCCTGCATATCGGCGAATCGACCCTCAATGTCTGGCGGAAACGCTACGGAAAATGGATGCCTGAAACCCTGTCTGACGATCCGGAACGGGTCCTTGACGTGTTCCGGCTGATCGCCCGCTGCACCAACGCCGGGTTCGACAACGATGAAATCCGGAGAATCCTCCGGTCCACCTACGACGACAGCGCGGAAAACCATGACCGGCAGCCGGACCTTTCCGGCGGAAACGGCCGTGCAGCCCGTGATGACGGGCTCAAGGACACCCTCGATTCCCTGAAAGACCTGATGACCGGAATCGTCAGCCAGCAGGCCCGGATCGCCGAAGCCCAGGAGCGGCGGGCCGCGGCCCAGGAGCGGATGGCCTACGCCATGGAGTGCCGGGCGGAAAACGAGATGCTCCGGACCAGCGTGATGCGTGACCTGGTGGTGGCGATCCAGGACCTGTCGGTGAGGGGTTCGGTGAACTCGATGATCGAGCATGTGAAGAGCATGCCGGGGCCCAGCGTGGAAGAGCTGGCCGATTTTTCCCAGGACAGCGGATTCGACATGGACGACCTGGAAGAGCTGACCGCCTCTGACAGCGATAAACCAGCGGAAACCCCGTTCCCTGATTTCGACGAAACGGCCGGGGTGGACCACGGCCATGAAGAATTGGTGGAAGAACCGGCGCCGCCCATGATGGCGGAAGATTTCCCTCCGCAACCCCCCGAACCGCCCCCTGCCCCGGACATTCCTCCCGAAGACATGGACGACCTGTCCCTTTTGCTGGAAGAAAGTGACGGGCCGCCTTTGGACATGGATGACCTGTCTCTCCTGCTCGAACCCGAAGACCGGGGCGTTCTGTCGGCTCCGGAGGATATGGACGACCTGAGTCTGCTGTTGGAAGAAAGCGACAAGGCCCCCCAGGACATGGATGACCTGTCCCTCCTGATTGACGAGGAACCGCAAGCCGCTCCCAAGCCGCCCCCTGCTCCTCCTGAGAAACCGGCGGCATCTTCCGGATCGTCAAAGGAAGAAGACTACAAATCAACGGTTCTCAAAAAAATCATCCAGATGAAGCGAAAAGAGAACCTTTCCGTTGAGGAAACCACGCGAAGGCTGAACGACGAGGGTTTTAGAACCCTTTCGGGCAAAGGTCAGTGGGACGTGCGGACGATTCAGGGCATTTACAAGTACATCGATTCGTTTTCATAGGGGCATTAAAATTCGTCGGACCAGCCCTGCTCGCCGATCAGTTTCACGAAGCGGCAGCCCCCCAGGTTTTCCTGGGTGAAGCCTGTCTGGGTGCGGGTGATGCGGATCAGCTCCTGGGTGTGCTGGTCTCCCACGGGAATCACCAGGCGCCCTCCCGGGGCCAGTTGATCGAGAAGAGGCAAGGGGATGTCCGGCGCTCCGGCGGTGACGATGATGCCGTCAAAGGGCGCCTCCTCTTTCCAGCCAGTGGTGCCGTCCTTGAACCGGGTCACGATGTTGAAGTATTTCAGATCGTCGAACAGCTTGCGGGTTCTGACGAAAAGGCTGTGTTTCCGTTCGATGGTGTAGACCCTGGACACGATTTCCGAGAGAACGGCGGCCTGATAGCCCGAGCCGGTGCCGATCTCCAGAACCCGGTCCTCCTTGTGAAGCTGGAGGGCCTGGGTCATTTCCGCCACGATGAACGGCTGGGAAATGGTCTGCTGCTCGCCGATGGGAAGGGGATAGTCCATGTAGGCCTGATCCATCATGGCTTCGATGACGAAAAGATGCCGTGGAACAGTCAGCATGGCTTTCAGCACAGCAGGGTCCGTAATACCACGTTCCCTGATCTGCTTTTCGACCATCTCTTCCCGCAACCTCTTGAATCTTTTCTCGGTAATATTCATGGATCCGCTTCCTGTAAGGGCTTTCACTCGGGCGTTCGCCGTGGAACATTCGGCTATATAACACTTTGCATTTGAAAAATCCTGTTTTTTTAGTAGAATGCCTCAATTTTTACAAACAGGAACCCATGAAACCTTTTTCATTTCAGGACAACCGCCCGTGACCGGTACCCGCCAGTTCACCATTTCCCTGATCCTCCTTATCCTGATCATCACCCTGGGCTCCCTGGGCTATGTGGTCATCGAAGGCTGGGATGTCATGGACTCCCTGTTCATGACGGTGATCACCCTCACCACCGTGGGCTTTGGCGTGGTCCACCCCATGGGCAAGGCCGGCCAGGTGTTCACCATCGCCCTGATCTTCATCGGCGGAGGTTTTTTCATCTACGTGGTGGGGGCCATCGTTCAGTTCATGGTGGAAGGACAGATCCGTGCCATTCTGGGGAGACGAAAATTGGACCGAAAAATGAGCCATCTCAAAGACCATTACATCATCTGCGGGTACGGGCGGATCGGCAAGGTGCTCTGCCACCAGCTGACCCTGCACAAGCGGCTCGAATTCGCCGTCATCGAGCAGAACCCGGAACTCGTCCCCGTTCTTGAAGAGGACAAGCGCCTGTACATCATCGGGGACGCCTCGTCCGAAGCCTGCCTTCTCAGGGCCGGAATTAAAAAGGCCAAATGCCTTGTGGCGGCCCTGGCCACGGACACGGACAACGTGTTTCTCGTGCTCACGGCCCGCCAGCTCAACCCCGACATCCTGATCATGGCCCGGTCCAGTTACAAGGAAACCGAATCGAAACTCCGGGCCGCCGGAGCCAACCTGGTGGAATCGCCCTACGACATGGGCGCGGCCAGCATGGCCCAGAAAATCCTCCGGCCCACGGTGACCAGTTTCCTCGACCTGGCCGTGAACCGAAAAGACCAGGACATCCAGATGGAGGAGCTTCCGGTCACGGATAAATCCCCTCTGGTGAACATTATGCTGAAAGACACTGGGATCCGCCAGAAGTACAATCTGATCATCGTGGCCCTCAAGAAGGCCAACGGAGACATGGAGTTCAACCCTTCGTTCGAGACGATTTTCAAGGCCGGGGACACGGTGATCGCCGTGGGCAAGGACAACGACCTGATGCGTCTTGAAAAGGTACTGAATCCGGAACGATAAACAGGGCGAGACTCTCCGCGCTGGGTGTTTGACAGACTCCCTGCTTCTGTGCTATCAATGACACGGATATTTCAAGCGGGCCAACCCCTTACAACCATTAAAAAATATGACTGACCGATTCGAGACGACCGCCAGCACGGTTTCCTGAAAAGACATCGCGACGAGTCGAACCATCATCCGCCGACCGGAGGGCACCCCATGGCTGACAAACCCGTCATCAAGATAGGCCATCTGAAAATCACCGATCATCTCATCCTGGGCGTCACCGATCTCAAGCAGCAAAAAGGCATGGAAACCTTCAAGCACTGCACGCTCAAGCCGGTTCTCAAAAACGGCTGGAACGAGGTGGCCGACGATCTTTCCACCGGAGCCATCGACGGGGCCTTCATCCTCGCCCCCACGGCCATGGATATCTTCAAGTCCGGCGTGGACATCAAGCTCCTTCTGTTCACCCACAAATCCGGAAGCATCCTGGTAAAGAACAAGGCGGCGAACATCCAGAAAATCGAAGACTTCGCCCGGAAGGTGGTGCTGATCCCCTACCAGCTTTCCGTCCACAACATGCTGTTCCACAAGCTCCTTTCCGAAAGGGGCATGAACCCCGGCATCACCTCCGATCCCAAGGCCGACGTGTTTCTCGAGGTGGTGGCGCCGTTCCAGATGCCCGACGCCATCCGTTTCGACGAGGAAGGCGAGATCGCCGGCTTCATCGTGGCCGAACCTTTCGGCAGCCTGGTGATTTCCAGCGGTTTCGGCGAGCCGTTCTACCTGTCCTGCGAACTCTGGAACAAGCACCCCTGCTGCGTGTTCGTCATGAGAAACGACGTGATCCAGAAAAACCCCGACGGGGTCCAGGAAATCGTCACCAGCCTGGTCCGCTCGGGCATAGCCGTGGAAAACCAGCCCGATTCCGCCGCCATCATCGGCGGCCGTTTTCTCGGCCAGGACCCCACCATCATCCGCAAAGTCCTCACCGATCCCAAGGACCGCATCGTCACCGACGAGCTGTTCCCGGTCATCGAGGACCTGGCCATCATCCAGGATTACATGTTCGATAAAATGAAGATCCTCAAAGACAAGATCGACCTGGAAAAATTCCTGGACACCCGCTTCGCCAAGGAAGCCGGAGCCCGGTAAGCCCGATCACTGTCACCCGGCCTTCCGGATAAAATCGGCAAAGCTGCTGCACAGGGGAGACAGGGCCCGTGATTTGTGAACGGTGAGGTAGAAGTGGCGGGACAGGTCCACGCCTTCGATGGAAAGGGCCAGGAGACTGCCGTTTTTCAGGTCGTCTTCCACGGCTTTGGTGGACAGGATGGAAACGCCGATACCGCTTTTCACACCCTGGCGTACCGCCGCCGTGTTGCCCATGGTGGCCACGACTTTAAGGGCTCCCGGATCGACGCCGGCGTTCTGAAGGCTTTCACCTAAGGATTTCAGGGTTCCCGAACCCGATTCCCGGGCGATGAACGGTTCACCGGCCAGCATACCGATAGACACGCTGCTCCTGTCTTTCCAGGGATGGTCGGGGTAAATAACCAGGCTCATGCTGTCTTCGATCACCTGTTCCTGGACCAGGTGACGGTCGTTGTACCGGGCTCCCACCAGACCGATCTCAATGGCCCCTTCCCGGATGGCCTTGACGATCTCTTCGGTGTCGCCGATTTCAAGGGCCACCGTGACTTCGGGGTAGGATTTCATGAACGACCCGATGATCTGGGGAAGGATGTAGCCCCCGGGAATGGTGCTTCCGCCTACCACCAGGTGTCCCCGTGTCTTTCCCTTGAACTGGGCCAGGGCTGTTTCCGTTTCACCCTTGAGGGCAAGAAGCTTCCGGGCGTAGCCGTAGAGAAGGGTTCCAGCCTTGGTGGGAAGGGCCTCTTTGCCCAGACGGTCGATCAGGCGACATTCAAAATGGTCTTCCAGGTCCTTGATGTGGCTGCTCACCGTGGGCTGGGACAGGTGAATGGCCGCTCCGGCCTTGGAAAAACTTTTCAGTTCCACGACTTTGGTAAAAATGTGAAGCTGCCAGAGATCCATGGATCACGCTCCATTGTGATTGAATTTTTCCTTGAGTTTCCCCTCGACCACGGCGGGTACAAGATCCCTGATATCTCCACCGAAACTGGCCAGCTCCTTGACTCCGGTGGAACTGATGAAAATCCAGCGCATGCCGGTCATGAGAAACACGGTCTGGATGTCCCGGTTCAGGCGGCGGTTGAACATGGCCATCTGGAATTCGTTTTCAAAATCGGAGACAGCTCGCATGCCGCGAAGAATGGCCTGGGCGTTTCTCTCGATGGCGTAATCCACAATGAGCCCGTCAAAGGCGGCCACCTCCACCCGGCTGTTTCCCTTAAACGTTTCCCGGATCATCGAAAGCCGTTCCTCCACGGTAAACAAAGGGGTTTTCTTCCGGTTGTTCAGAATGGAAACGATGACTTTGTCGAAAATCTTGAGTCCCCTCTCCACAATGTCCACATGGCCGTTTGTCAGGGGGTCGAAGGTGCCGGGGTAAATGGCGGTGGTCTGCATGGCGTGTCCCTTTTCATCCTTTCGGGCTGAAATTGATTTGGAATCGTTCTGACCTATCATAGTTTTTCTCTATGGCACAGGCTTTTTTTGCTTTGAAAAAATGTCAGGGTGCTGCGGCCGTAAGTCCGCTGGTCCTGGATCACCCACCCCTGGGGTAAAGGCGGAACCCTGTCGGCGGCGTCATGCTCCACCACGATAAGGGCCTCTTGGGCCAGGACTCCGGATTCCGCCAGGGCGGAGAGGGTGGGCTGAATCAGGTTCTGGCCGTAAGGCGGGTCGGCGAACACCAGGGTAAACTTCGGCTCGCTGTCTTTCAGGCAGGCGAGCCCCCGGCGGATGTCCCAGGATATCACCGTAATGCGGTCGTTCAGAGAAGGGCATGACGCACCGTTTTTCCGGATCACCGACAGGGCCTCGGGGTTGTTTTCCACGAAAGTGCAGGATGCGGCCCCCCGGCTCAGGGCTTCGAGACCCAGGGCCCCTGTGCCGGCGAAAAGGTCGAGAACCACCGCGTCCCGGACGTCAAAGGCAAGGATATTGAACAGGGTTTCACGGAGCCGGTCCGCCGTGGGGCGGGTGGCCATGCCGGGAACGGTGAGAAGCCGCTTTTTCTTGCAGACCCCCGCGATGATGCGAAGGGTTCCGGGTTTTCCACTGTCTTTTCCTGCCCTGGTGGTTTTCATGGCCGGTTGTCAGCCTTCCATGGCCCGGTCCACCCGGGCTCTGGCCACACCCAAAGCCTCCGCGGCTTTTTCCCGGTCGAGGTTGAGGGCCCGGACTTTTTCACGGATAAAAATCCGCTCGAACTCGGACAGGGCCTGGTCCAGGGAGGTCATGGCGTTGAACGGCGGGCACAAAGGTGCGTTTTCGGCTGAGCTGTTGCCGTTGAACAGGGAGGTGACGTCCGCCGCGGTGATGGTGTCCCCCGTGACGTTGACCGCCAGCCGTTCCACCAGGTTTTTCAGTTCACGGACATTGCCGGGCCAGACTTCTTTGGCCAGGATGTCCAGAACGTCGAATCCGGCCGTTTTCATGGGCGAGCCCGTTTTTTCCGCCCATTTCCGGAGAAAAGCGGCCACGAGAATGGGAATGTCCCCGGCCCTTTCACGCAGGGCCGGCACATGGATGGGCATGGCGTTCAGCCGGAAGTAAAGGTCTTCCCGGAACCGTCCCTCCTCGATTTCACGCTCCAGGTTCTTGTTGGTGGAGGCGATGATGCGAACGTTCACGTCAAGCACACGGTTGCCCCCGAGACGGGTGAATTTCTGTTCCTGGATCACCTGGACGATCTTGGCCTGGTTGGCCAGGCTCATGTCCCCGATCTCGTCGAGGTAGAGGGTTCCGCCGTCGGCGATCTCAAATTTTCCGATATTTTTCGACACGGCCTGGGGAAAGGCCCCTTTTTCATGGCCGAACAGCTCGCTTTCGAACAGCTCGTCGGGAATGGCCGCGCAGTTCACAGTGACCATGGGTTTATCCGAGCGTTTGCTGAACTGGTGGATGGTTTTGGCCACCAGCTCCTTGCCTGTGCCGTTTTCCCCGGTGATCAGGATGGGGGAATCGGTGGGGGCCGCCACCATGATCTGCTGCTTCATGGCCATCACAGGCGGGGTGATGCCGTCGATGGAGTTCTGGGAAATCATCCGGGTTCGCAGGTACCTGTTTTCCTCTTCGAGACGCCGGAAATTCAGGGCGTTGTTGATGGCCACGATGACCTTGTCGATGGAAATGGGTTTTTCGATGAAACTGAAAGCCCCGTGTTTGGTGGCGGTCACCGCTGTTTCGATGGTGCCGTGACCGGATACCATGATCACCGGAATCCTGGGGCTGATCTTCTTGATTTCCTTGAGGGTTTCGATCCCGTCGATTCCAGGCATCCAGATGTCGAGCAGCACCAGGTCCGGCGACTCGTTTTCGATGACCTTCAGGCATTCGTACCCGTTGGCGGCCGTGAGGACCTCGAAACCTTCGTCGGAAAGCAGGCCCTTGAGGGTGCTGATGATGGACGGCTCGTCATCGACGATCAATAGGGTTGGAAACATGGGACCTCCTTTTCATGGATTTCTCTCAAACATGGTCTCAGGCCGGAATCTCGATCACGAACCGGGAGCCTTTGGGGTGGTTGTCGAACACCCGGATGGACCCGTTGTGATCGGCGACAATGGAATTGACAATGGCCAGCCCCAGTCCCGTACCCGATTTTTTCGTGGAAAAATACGGCTCGAACAGCCTGGGTTTGATGGGTTCCGGAATCCCGGCCCCGTCGTCGGCCACCTCGAGAGAGACGATGTTCCGGTTTTTGTCGTGGTTCATGGTGATCCGCACATGACCGCTGTTCTGGACAGCGGCGATGGCGTTGTCCAGAAGGTTGATCATGGCCTGCTTGATCTGCTGGCGGTCCAGGTTGAGGCTGGGAATCCCGGTTTCCCGGACGATTTCGAAGCTCACATGGTTGTGGCTCTCCCGGTAGAGGGACACGGACTCCTCGATGATCTGGGGCAGATCGCAGGGCGTGGGGTTGCTCATGGGGAACCGGGCGAAGGAGGAAAAGGCGTTCACCAGGTTCCGGATCAGGTCCACGTGGTCGATGATGGTGCGTGTGCACTCGTCGAACACGGGATCGTCGATTTTGGCCGAGTACCTTCGTTTCAGGCGTTCGGCGGACAGGGCGATGGGGGTCAGGGGGTTTTTCACCTCGTGGGCGATGCGCCGGGCCACCTCGCGCCAGGCCGCCACACGCTGGGCTTTTTCAAGTTCCGTCAGATCGTCGAACACGATGACCACACCCATGGGGTTGCCGTTGTCGTCTTTCAGGGCGTTGGAATGGACCATGAAACTCCGCAGCCTGTTGTCCACGGTGAGGCTCAGGGGAAAATCCACCCCTGTTCCGCTGAGTTCCAGCTTTTCCGCCACTTCGTCGGCCTTGCCCAGGTGCTGGTTGTCCAGGAGGTCCTTGTAGTTCCTCCGCAGCAGTTTTTCCGACTTGACCCCGAGCATGCGCTCCGCCGACTTGTTGATGGTGGCCACATTGCCCCAGGGGTCCAGGGAAATCACGCCGGCACTCACGTTCTGAAGAACGATTTCCATGTACTGGCGTCGCTCTTCGATTTCCTGGTTCTGCTCTTTCAGCATCCGGGCGGAAAAGGCCAGCTGTTCCCGGCTGATGCTGAGATCCCGGGTCATCTTGTTGAAAGACTCCACCAGGGTCCCGATTTCATCGTCGGTGGAGATGGTGATGTTGAAGGAAAGGTCTCCCTCGGCCACCCGTCGTGTGCCTTCCGCCAGCTCCAGAATGGGAATGGTCATGGATTTGGCCATGTGAAAGGCGAACCAGATGGCGCAGAACACGGCCAGAAGGGCCACGATGGACAGGGCGATGACAAAGGACAGCTGGATCGGCGTCTTGTACAGTTTGATCTGCTGGTATTCTTCGAACCCCAGGGTAATGGCCGACATGCTGTGAACCATGCTGGGGGGCATGGCCACGGTGAGCACCACAAATCCCCTGATTTTTTCGCCCTCAACCCCCAGGGGAATCGTGGCCCTGGACCGGATGAACTCCATCTTGCCGAGGGTTTCCGAATAGGTCCGGATCGGGCTTTCTTTATCGGGCTTCAGCAGTTCTTCCAGGTCCGAGGGTTTTTCCAGGAAGGAGGCCGCCTCTCCGGTGGTGGAGCTGGCAAGACGTCCTCCCACGGCGTCGTAGATTTCCACGGCGCTCAAGTGGGTTTCCTCACGGACAGCGTCCAGGTACTTTTGCAGCCCCTCTTTGTTACCTGTGTCGAGATAGTCTTTTTTTTCAACGGTGGTCACCACGTTTTCCATGAAAAAGCGGCTGTGCTCCTCCACGTAGGCGTAAAGCTGGCGGCCCACGGACAGGGAGTTTTCCAGGGCTTTTTCCACCGGGGGGTTGAACCAGAAATCCAGGCTGGTGGAGATGAACTGGATGGAAAAATAGAACAGCACGGTGGTGGGCAGAAGGGTCAGGGTGATGAAGGCCACCAGGAGTTTGGTCCTGAGCTTGGACCCCATGACCCTGTGCCGCCTTTCGTAGTAGAGTTTCACCAGGTTCCGGAACACCAGGATCAAAAGAAGCAGGAACAGCATCATGTTGATGTTGATTAGAATGAACATCAAGATGGTGTTCGATGCGGGCACATCGTCACCGAAGGGTGTGGTGCGGGTGATGAAGAAGGTGATGATGGAAACGGCGGCCAGGATCACACCGATCAGGATGAACTCTGTTTTACGGCGTTTTTTCTCGATCTGGGAAATTTCCCTCACGGTTTTGATCAGGTCAGATTCCATGGCTCGTGCTCAGGTTTTCAATAGACGAAAGAAACGGCGTTCCAGCGCGTTTCCAGTTTCCAGGAATTCAGGAAAAAAAGAACGAATTTCAGGTACTTGGGTCTTGCAACCTTGTTCATTCTGGCCTTGATCCTGATCTTGTAGGTTTGACCTTTCACCAGCCCCTTAACCTGGGCCAGGTTCAATCCGTCCACCCGTGTCATCAGAAGGGCGGCCTCCTCGAAGGTCGAGACTTTCACCGGCTCGGCGTTTCTCCAGGACCGGGTGACGATGTACTCCTTTTTAAGCGTATCGTACTTGATGGTGTTGATCAGGTCCAGCTGGGCCACCGGAACGTCTTTCCAGAGTTTCTTGTCAAGGTAGATGTTGACGGGATAGGAAAAGGAAATATTGACCCCGCTGTTCACCGCGATGGCCAGGTTTTCGTTGAAGGCGTTTTCCACGTCGAAGTAGAGCAGGAGGCTGTTGTTGATGCTGTTCACCGTCATGTTGGTGATCCGTGCGGGCCTGGCGGCGGCGGCCGGTCCGGTCCAGAAAACAAGAACGGCCAGGACGATGAAACAGAATCTTTTAAGCCAATCCATCCGTTTTCCAAAAAGATGGCCCTGGTTTTCCCGCGCCCTGAAAAAACCGGTTTGTGGATGATTATTCGAATGACACAACGCCGATGGTCTCATCTATCGTTTCGTTCCCCCCGGTTAAACTCTGAAAGCCGGATTTCAAGGTCTATGACGGTCTATGTTGCCAGAACCTGGCGAATTCACGGTCATCTATATCCGAGCCCCCCCTAAATGGCAAGTGATTTTGATTTCAGGGGATTCTGATTTTCAGCGTCATCGAAGGTCCGTGTTTCCCAGCAGTCCTTGCGGTTGAAAAGTTCTTTCAGAAACGCGTGGTTGAAGGCGTGTCCCGATTTGAAGGTTTCGATATGGCCGAGAATCGGCATGCCCATCAGGGAAAAGTCTCCCAGGCAGTCCAGGAGCTTGTGCCGGACAAACTCGTCGTTGAACCTGAGGCCGTCCTCGTTCAGGATGCTGTCCTTGTCGATGGCGATGCCCGTGTCCAGAGTGGCGCCCTTGGCAAGGCCGTACATCCTGAGCTGTTCCACGTCCTTGTAGAAACCGAAGGTCCGGGCCATGCTGATCTCTTCGGCGAAGGTTTTCTGGCACATGTCGAACACGTAGGTCTGTCTCTGGATCAGGGGGTGATCGAAGTCGATGGTGCAGCTGAGTTTGAAAAAAGGGTGGGGCGTGGCTTTCACCACCTTGCCGAACTCCTCGATGGCCAGTTCCTGGGTGATCACGATAAACGACCGGGGATTGGGGAGATCCTGAACCCCCGCATCCAGGATCATGGCCGTGAACTGTCCCGCGCTGCCGTCCATGATGGGCATTTCATAGCCAGTCAGCTCCACCAGGGCGTTGTCGATGGACAAACCGAAAAAGCTGGCCATGAGATGCTCGATGGTGGACACGATGGCCCCTTCCTTTCCGATGACCGTGGCCAGGCTGGTGTCGACCACGTTGTTGAAAATGGCGCTGATGGCCGGGCTGTCCGGAAGATCGGTTCGGACGAACTTGATGCCGTGGTTGGCCGGAGCCGGTTTGATGGTCAGGGTGACGGAGATGCCTGAGTGGACCCCCACGCCTGTGCAGGATACAGGTCTGGCGACAGTGCGCTGTCGGGTGAATAGCGGCGTATGTTCCATAAACAGAGGGAATCCTTCCCTTTATGAACCGATCGTCCCTGTTTTTTCGTTTCTTTCCGGTTTAAGGGCTGTCGATCCTGTCTGATCCGCACGGACGTCACTGCGCAGATGTTTGTGTGTTCGAATCCGGGTCAAAATAAGCGGGGATTATACATCAAACAGGACGAATTGCAAAATACAAAAGGATTGTTCCTTTTGCGGCCATCTGATATAGCGGCCTTGTGGTTGTTCCTTCCCGAATCAACCGTCCCTGGAATCGGTCATTTGAGATGTCCTGGTTCGGGATTTCTCGAGAGACCACACATACCATTGAAATAAATTATAAAATGGGGTCATCCTTCATTCGGCGTTCGATGTTGATGCCCATGTAAAAAGTCGGGAGTTCAGCAAGGGACATAATTGTAATAA
>CAZWTY010000061.1:0-27082 GCA_964637565.1 uncultured Desulforapulum sp. | reverse complement strand
CCCGGGACATGGCCCAGGGCGATGCCCAGATAGCTGACGGTGAAGATGACAAGCGCTGTCACGTGATGAACGGCCCCTTCCCAGTGATATGCGTTAGACCGGTCTTCCGGAACCCATCCCGTGACCGGCTGAAGAAACTTCGCAGATAATCCTTTCAAAATCAAGCCCCATGGAAGGATATGCCGTTCTTTCCCTTTTCATTCCGGGTGGCTCTGGTTTTTCTATCGAAACCCGTCAAGTATCGCGACCAACCTGCCGATACCATGATTGGATGAATTGGTCTCATCCGGCAACGCGTTGTGTGTCAAGGGGATTTGCACCATGGAACTTTCAACAACCTACAATCCGACATCGACTTACCGGTCCAACCTGGACCAACCCGGGCCACTCAAGCCGGAGGGCACTGCAACCGCCCCCCGGGAGCCATCGGCCACATCATCGTATAGCCCGGATTCCATGGAAGACACGGTGTCCATCGGGTCAGGCGAAAAGAGCGGCGACAATGCCACCTACTCGGCCCGGGGTCTGTTGAACGGGGAAGAAAAGGAAACCACGGTACCCGGCCAGGAATCTGAAGCCTCTGAAACGGAAGAAGAAAAATCGGCGGAAGCTGAAAAATCCGCTGCTGAACGTAAACCCGACGGCCAGGAATACACCCGGGAAGAGCAGGAAAAAATCACAAAACTCAAAGACAGGGACAGGGAAGTCAGAGCCCATGAACAGGCCCATGTGGCTGCGGGCGGACAGTATGTCCGGAGTGCCGCCCAGTTCCAGTACCAGACAGGGCCTGACGGGCAGCGATACGCCGTGGGCGGCGAGGTGAGCATCGATGTGTCCAAAGAGGGTGAGCCCGAGGCCACTGCCGCCAAGATGCAGGTGGTGATCCGGGCGGCCCTGGCTCCGGCCGAGCCTTCGGGTCAGGACCGGGCCGTGGCGGCCCAGGCAGCACGAACGGCCAGTGAGGCGAGAATGGAAGCCGCGGCTGAATCCAGAGACGCAGCCGGTCAGAAAACCGGGCCGGAAAACAAGGAAGATCCTGCGACAAAAACAGAGGATAAGGCGTTGCCCGCACAAAACACCGGCATCGACCTTTTTGCCTGACGCCTGGATAAGTCTAAGTCAGGCGTTGCCCCCGCCGGAAGAAAGAAGAAGGGGATCGATCCCCAGGCTTTTCACCGCCTCCTCCCAGCAGTCATCCGGCTCCACCTGGAAAACGATCCGGTCCGACGCGTCCTGGGTCAGCCAGGCGTTTTCCCTGATTTCCTGCTCCAGCTGTCCCGGCCCCCAGCCGGCGCAACCCAGCATCATCCTGGCCTTGAACGGCCCAGTGCCCACGGCCAGGGCTTCCAGAAGGTCCATGGTGTTGGTGACCGCAAGGGTCGGTGTAACCTGGAGGGCTCCACGCCAATCAAAAGGCGGTCCGTGAAGGATGTAGATCTCTTCCACATGGACAGGCCCTCCCATGTATATCGGGGAGTTGGCGATTTTCTGGTTCACCGCCATGTTGAATTCCTTGAACACCTGCTCGAGAATAACCAGGGCGTGGGGCCGGTTGATCACCAGGCCGAAGGCCCCTTCCGGCGTGTGCTCGCAGATCAGGGTCACCGTCTTCGCGAAATTCGGGTCTGCCAGTTCGGGCATGGCGATGAGAAACTGGCCTTTAAACGAAACGAAACCGGACTGTTCCAGATCAGCGGCCATAGACATCCTCGTAACGGACGATGTCGTCCTCTCCCAGATAGCTTCCGGACTGGACCTCGATGAGCTCCAAATCGATCTTTCCGGGATTTTCAAGACGGTGAACGATACCCAGGGGGATGTAGGTGGACTCGTCTTCTTTCAGGATGAATTCCTTGTCATCCTTGGTCACCAGGGCCGTGCCCCGGACCACCACCCAGTGTTCGGCACGGTGGAAGTGCTTCTGGAGGGACAGGCGGGCTCCGGGTTTCACGGTGATCCGTTTCACCTGGAAGTTGGCCGACAGGTCGATGCCCTCATAAGAGCCCCAGGGTCTGTAGACTTTCTTGTGGATCGCCGCCTCTTCACGCATCACCGTCTTCAACTGGGACACGATTTTCTTGACTTCCTGGACCCGGTCCCGGGGAGCAATAAGCACGGCGTCCGCCGTTTCCACCACCACATGGTTCTCGATGCCCACGGCGGCGATCATCCGGCTTTCGGCATGGAGAAAGGAGTTTTTCACGTCATGGGTGAGAACGTCCCCCCGGATCACGTTGCCCTGGGCATCTTTCTGACCCACCTGCCACAGGGCGTCCCAGGAACCCAGATCGTTCCAGCCGGCCGACAGGGGGATCATGGCGCCCCGGTCCGTTTTTTCCATGACCGCGTAGTCGATGGAATCGCTGGGACAGGCGGAAAAAGCCTCCTTGCCCAGCCGGAAGAAATCCAGATCCTTCCTCCCCTCATCCACGGCTTTGCGGCAGGAGGCCACGATATCGGGCACAAAACGCTCCAGCTCGGAAAGCACCCGGTCGGCCCTGAACATGAACATGCCGCTGTTCCAGCAGTAGTCTCCGGATTTAAGATATCCCTCGGCCGTGGCCGCGTCTGGTTTTTCCACAAATTCCGCAATGGAAACAGCTTGTCCGGTTGATCCGTTGTCGGAAACGGGAGCGCCTTTCCGGATGTAGCCGTAGCCTGTCTCCGGACTCTTGGGCACAATGCCGAAGGTGATGAGAAAATCGTTGCCGGCAAGATCCCGACCTGCCTCGATGGCCTTGTGAAGGGCCTCCACCTCCTCGATGCTGTGGTCGGCGGGAAGCACCATCAGCACGGCGTCTTTGGACATCTCCAGGGCTTTCAGGGCCGCCACGGCCACGGCCGGAGCCGTGTTCCGTCCCACGGGTTCGAGGACGATGGACGCATCCGAAACACCGATGGCCCGAAGCTGCTCGGCCACCATAAAACGGTGGTCTTCGTTGCAGAGCACCAGGATGTTTCCCACACCCTCGAAACTGGTCAGGCGGAGCACGGTGTTCTGGAGCATGGTCCTGTCGTCGACCAGACTCAGCAGCTGTTTGGGATACTGTTCACGGGAAAGGGGCCAGAGCCTTGTGCCGGAGCCGCCGGCAAGTATCACGGGAATGATCATCGATATCCTCTTTCTATGCTAATGAAGGTTGTCATCGTCACAAAACATGCCGATAGTCATAACACAAATCGGTCAATAGCCAAAACGCTCTTTTTTCAAGGGCCTTGGAAAAATGTTTTGCCCGAAAGGCGTCTTTTTTATTGACGCGCCCATGAACTCTGACTTAGTAACTTGGCAGTTGGTCAATTTTTATTTTATCCACACCATGCGCGTTTTTGGTCTATGAGGTTTGACACCATGAAAAAAAGAACCGTCACCTGGCTGTCCCCCCTTGTTTCGATCCTTGCCTTTCTCATCGTTTTCACCGGTTGCGGCAACAGCGGATACGGCACCGCCGAGCCTTACGTGATCACCGGAACGGTGAGTAACGGAGGTGCGGTGTCGGGGACGGTACACGTCCTCACCAACAAGAGAAACGATTCATACCAGGGGGCCATTGACAGCGAAACCGGAGCTTACCGGGTCAGTGTCACAATTCCGGACCCGCCTTATTTCGTCTGGGCCGTCATCGACGGAGACAGGGCCCTTTATTCCTACACCCAGGGACGGCGGAACTCCGAGGCAAATGACATCAAAGACCAGACCGTCAACATCAACCGGCTCACCGACATGATCATGAGCATGACCTACCTGGAAGACACGGCGGAATTGTTCGGAGACCAGCACAGCGGTCTTCTCCCCAAATTAACGGATTTGGAATTTTTCCAGGAGGACCTTGAAAAACTGTTCGAGGAAGTGTTCCGGAAAACCTGCTACAACGAGGGGTTCGACCTGTTCCATGACACCTGGGAACCTGGAGAAGACCTTTTCGAAATGCTGAACGCCCTCACCGTGACCTATGTCCATGAACTGGACGAACGGAGCGTCTATCTCTATGGAAGCAACCCCACACCTTTCTACAGCTACGACCTGGAAGGCGACGTGGAGATCAACCGACCGATGGATTCGGACGACGCGGCCCTGATCATCATCGGGGACCGGCACCTCCCGACCTGTGTCAAATGATGTGACTTTGTCATTTTTTATATGAAAGAAGCGGGCGAAACACTGAAAAAACAATGCCCGAATCAGGTTTCAGCCCCCAATTTGTCATACCGGGCGGCCTTCAACATGGCGGAGCGTTTGAGCCCGTTTCGGACTCTGCAAAGACCACGGACTCGAATTCCGAAGCCGACCCGGAATCCACGCCGGCATAAGCAACCGTTCCCAAAAATTCATGCGCCAAATTGTTTGCGAGCATGGATTCCGGGTCGGCTTGCATGGCGGTCACCTTGAATTCGCAAGATACACCTCAGCTCAAGACCTTCCGAAATGACCACGGCCGCCCGGAATGACAAGGGTGGGGGCCGTGTCAAACATCTTTCATGCGTCGTTACAAATTTATCCCAGCGTCTGCCGAAGGAGTTCCGCCAGCTTCAGGTTCGTGGCCCGGTCTTTCAGGGAAAACCGGACGTAACGGTCGTCGAGACCTTTGAAATTGGCGCAGTTCCGTATCAGGATCTTCTGATTCACCAGGGTCTCGTAGAGTTCCCGGGCCTTCATCTTTCCTTCGAGTCTCGCCAGCACGAAATACGTGGCACAGGGATAGAACACAAGGTTTTTTTCGGGCTTCATGGCGTCCAGGAACACCTGTTTCTCCTGCCGGACAAACTCCCGGGTTTCTTTCAGAAACCGGTCCACCATGTCTTTTTTCTCAAGCAGGAACTCCACGGCGGCCTGGGCCAGGGCGTTGACACTCCAGGGCAGGATCAGCTGCTCGAAACGGTAGATCAGGGGCACGGGCGCCAGAAGAAAACCCACCCGGAGACCGGGAATCCGGAACACCTTGGACATGGAGTTCAACACCAGCACGTTGGGAAGCCGGAACGACACGGCGCTGTGGGCGTAACTGTCCGTGGCAAAGGGGAGGTAGGACTCGTCAATGACGAAAAACGTTTCGGGGAAAGCCCGGCACAACGCTTCCAGTTCACCGTTGTCCCAGAGAATCCCCGTGGGGTTGTTGGGGTTGCAGATGAACACGGTGTCGACTTTGGCCATCTCCTTTTTCAGGGCGTCCATGTCCGGCCTGAAACCCTCCTCCGCCCGTGTGACGAACATCTTGCACTCGGCCTTGTGCATGGCGCAGGCGTCCCCGTAATCCGCGTAACTGGGCCCCACCACCAGGGCCTTCCGGGTTTTCAGCGCCCTTGGAATGTTGTAGATGAACTGGGTGGTGCCGTTCCCGGCCAGCACGCTTTCGTGGGCCATGCCGTACCGGTCGGCAAGCATGCTGGTGATTTTCTTCGAGTTCACCTCGGGCAGGCTGATGATGGTGTCCATGGTGTCTTTCAGGAACTGAACCAGCCCCTCGGGCGGCCCCAGGGGATTCAGGTTGCTGCTCATGTCGATGATGTCTGCGGGGTCGCATCCCAGTTTCGCCGCCACATCGTGGATATTTCCGCCGTGTCCGATAATCATGGTTCGTCTCCGGTTGGTTGTTTCATGAATGACGTCTATCCTATCGCCAGGGCCAAAAACAGCATCGCTTCCATCGTCTCCACCATGGCTCCCAGCATGTCTCCGGTGATACAGCCCGTTTTCCTTCTGTAATAGACCAAAATGGCAGGAACCATCAACACAAAAGCCGCGTTCAGGATCAGGGCCGGGAAACCCAGCGTCAGAGATAGGGAAAGAACAACCCAGACCCCGATAAAATCCCTGGCGGGAAGCGGTTTTTCAAAATGGCCCTTTCCCGTTCCTTCGGGCCTGCCGTATGGAAGGAAGCGTATCCCGAAAAGAAGGGCTGACCGGGCATAGGCCGGGACGAGAACCAGGGCCAAGACCCTTGCTGTTCCTGATTCGGCAAGGGCCGAAACCCCTGTCCACTTCAAGGCAAGCACGGTGAAAAGCGCCACCACGCCCATGGCCCCGATGCGGCTGTCTTTCATGATATCCAGCATCCGTTCTTTGGACCGGTGGCTGAAAAGCCCGTCCGCCGTGTCGGCCAGCCCGTCCAGGTGAAAGGCACCGGTAACCAGGATCAGAAAGACCACATCGAGAATCGCCGCAATATCAGGACTCCAGACAAGCCTCACCACGGCGTCGAATCCGGCCAGAAGCAGTCCGACGATCAGCCCCACCACTGGAAAAAAAGCGGTCATGCCCCCGGCGGTGAAAGTGTAATTCCCGCCCGTGGGCAGAACCGTGATAAAACCCAGGGCTGAACGGAAACGGTCTGTCACTTTTGGAAAATCCTTGCCGTTCACAGAACCGCCTTTCCCTTGAGGGTCAGGGGGAGGCCCGCGAAGGTCACCACCACCCGGTCCGCAGAACGCGCCACGATCTGGTTCACGATGCCCTGAACATCCCGGAACAACCGGGCCAGGCTGTTTTCAGGCACGATGCCCGCTCCCACCTCGTTGGACACCAGAACCACGGGACAGGACGAGGCCCTGACCGCCGCGCAGAGGTCGCCGGTCCGCCGGAGGATTTCGTCCTGTTTCACTTCGGCCATCAGAAGGTTGGTGACCCAGAGCGTCAGGCAGTCCAGAAGGATCACCCCGTAATCGGCGCTTTTCCGACGGACGATGTCAGCCACATGGACGGGTTCCTCCACCGTGGTCCAGGTCATGTCCCGGTCCTCCTGATGTTTTTTCACCCGCTCTTCCATCTCCTGATCCAAAGGAACGCAGGTGGCGATGTAGAGTTTCCGGCTTTCCGTGAGGGACTGGGCCAGATGCTGGGCGTAACGGCTCTTGCCGCTTTTGCATCCCCCAAGAACCAGCGTGCTTTCAATGTTTTTCATCGGTGATGTATCCTTGAATCGTGTGAAGGTCCACATGGGCCGCCACGTGGTCGAGAAGACGGTCGTACTCCGTTTCCCGGGCGGCAAGTCCCCCTTTTTCCGGAACGGCAATGCGGCCCAGCCCCATGCGGAACAAGATGGCCTTTAAAATCTCAGGACTGTCGAAAAGGCCGTGCATGTAAGTCCCCAGGACGTTGGCCTCGTCGGAGACACAGCCGTCTTCGTCGTCGCAGCGTTCATGGTTTCGTTCGTGCACATGGAACAGGCTCTGCCCCCCGTGCCGCGTGGTCTGCCCCATATGGATCTCGTACCCCGTTCCCTCGCGCCCGTCCCAGGTAAAGCGGCTCAGGATGGTGGTTTTGGGGTGCTTCATCACCGTGCTGACAGGCAGGAGCCCCAGGCCTTCCGAGCTGCCCGGCCGGCCCTCGAACCCTTCGGGATCGTGGAGAACGGTTCCCAGCATCTGGTAGCCGCCGCAGATTCCAAGAACCGCCCCGCCGTTGTTCGCATAGGACCGGATGGCCTCGGCCCAGTTTTTTTCCAACAGCCAGGCCAGATCGGCCCGGGTGTTCTTGGAACCGGGAATGATGATTCCGGCGCAACCTGAAATGTCCGCGGGATTGTCTGTAAAAAACGCATCGACGCCGCCAAGGCCGAAAAGGGGATCGAAATCGGTGAAATTGGAGATATGGGGCAGCCGCAGCACAGCGATCTTCGCCAGCTGCGCACCGTCGTTCTTCTTCGGCCGGGTTTTTTCGAGGACCACCGAATCCTCGTCCTGGATCTTGATGTGGTCGAACCAGGGAAGGACGCCCAGCACGGGTTTTCCGGTTTTGTCCTCCAGATAGTCCACCCCGTCTTTGAACAGACGGAGGTCGCCCCGGAACCGGTTCACGATGAATCCTTTGATCCGGTCAGACAGAGGCCGGGGCAGACAGGCCAGGGTTCCGATAATCTGGGCGAACACACCGCCCCGGTGGATGTCGGCCACCAGGATCACCGGCGCGTCGGCGTATTCGGCGATGCTGAAATTCACGATGTCGTGGGCCATGAGGTTCACTTCGGCGCAGGACCCGGCCCCTTCGATGACCACCACGTCATGGGTTCGACGCAACCGGTCCAGGGCCTCGGTGGCCACCTTGAAATGGTTCGCCTTTTTCACATGGTATTCCGCCGCCGTGTTGTTTTCAAGGGCCTTTCCAAGAACGACCACCTGGGACCCCACGTCGCTGGTGGGTTTCAACAAAACGGGGTTCATGTCCACATGGGGCGGGACGCCCGCCGCCTCGGCCTGGACGATCTGGGCCCGTCCCATTTCCAGCCCTTCGGCGGTAACCCCGGAGTTGTTGGACATGTTCTGGGCCTTGAACGGGGCCACCTTCAGACCCAGCCTGTAAAAATACCGGCAAACTGCCGTGGTCACGATGCTTTTCCCCACATCGGAACCGGTGCCGAAGACGGCGATGCATGCTGCGAGAGGTTTTTTGGGTGTGGTCATGTGTTATGATCTCTTAATTATTATGAACGTTCAACGTCCAACGCTCAACTCCCAACGTTGAATGGTGGAATGAGCGAGTTTGTATCGTCTTTTGACATTGTATTTCTTCATTGAATTGTCAAAGCAACTCGTCCGTGTCATTCCGGGCGGCAGATGGCCCAGATTCGAATCGTGTCCAATCAGCGCGTTTCGTTCCGTGATAAAACCCGACACTCAAAGCCGACCCGGAATCCATGCAGGTAAGAGAAACAGTGCCAAATTTTTTGGAGCCTGATGCCGATACAGGCATGGATTCCGGGTCGGCTTCTGATTTCAAACCTCTTCGTTTCATAACGTCTGACAATTTCTCAGGCATCCCGACATGCCGAAGACCGCCCGGAATGACAGGGGTTGGGAGCCTTTGGTAATAATAACGACGTCAAAGATAACGAAACTGTTTTTTGAAGGCCGTCGAATGATAAGTATGGTGAGATACGATGGGCCGCCCGCTGTGAAACCCTATTGAATGTTGGGCGTTGAACGTTGGGCGTTGGACGTTAAAACCCTGCCGCAACCCCACGCCTTCTTTCCAAGCCCTCACACCCGCTGTGCACTCCATTCACCATTCGATGTTCCGTGTTCGATGTTCCCATCCCCCACCCGAACATTCTCTCACTTCTCAATCCCCACCCGGGCCTTGACGCCGTTTTTATAGTAATGCTTGATCTCCCGCATCTCCGTCACCAGGTCGGCCCTGTCCATCACCGCCTGGCCCGCGCTTCGTCCGGTGATCACCAGTTCCACATGATCGGGTTTCAGGTCCATGAGGGCCAACAGTTCGTTTTCGGAAAACAGGCCGCAGGTGACGGCCACGCTGGCCTCTTCCAGAATCACCAGGTCGTGCTGCCCGGCTTCCAGAACGGCTTTCGCCCGTTCATAGCCTTTGCGCCCGGCGTCCAGGTCGTCTTCCGAGGGTTTTCCCTTCACGAACCGGCCCAGGCCGTATTGCTCCAGCGTCACCTGGCCGGTAAACCGTTCCAGGGCTTTCACCTCGCTGTAATCGCCTTTTTTCAGGAACTGGATCACCATCACCCGAAGCCCGGCGCCCAGGGCACGCAGGCAGAGTCCCAGGGCCGCCGTGGTTTTGCCTTTACCGTTCCCCGTGTACACCTGGATGTAGCCTTTCATAGGTCGTATTTCTCCGAGTAACCCCTGGGTGTGACCATGAAATCGAGGTAGGTCACCGAGGCGCTGTTTCCGATGAACACCGTGGTGAGCATGTCCACGTCCGCCTTGTCCAGATCGGCCAGCCGGGTGATGGTCACGGCCTGCCCTTCCCGCATGGCGCTTTTCACGATGCCCACCGGCGTGTCCGGGTGGCGGTGTTTCATGACGATCTCCCGGGTTTTCTCGAGCTGCCAGTTCCGTTTCTTGCTTTTGGGGTTGAAGATCACCATGACGAAATCCGCCGAAGCCGCCGCATCCACCCGTTTTTCGATGAGTTCCCAGGGCGTGAGCAGATCGGACAGGCTGATCACCGCAAAGTCATGGGTCAAAGGCGCACCCAGAAGGGCCGCACCCGACGCCAGGGCCGGAATGCCGGGAACCACTTCCACGGTGAGGCAAGGTCCGGAGTCTTCCGGAGTTGCTGTGGATCCGGGCCGCATCACACGAATGCCCTTTTTCTGGCAGATCTCGAAGGCCAGTCCGGCCATGGCGTAGATCCCCGGATCTCCGGAACTCACAATGGCGCAGCTTTCGCCGCCCATGGCCATATCGATGGCCGACCGGACCCGGTCCACCTCTTTTTTCATGGTGGTGGCCACCTGTTTTTTCCCGCCGATCAGGTCCTGAATCAGGTCCATGTAGGTGGTGTAACCGGCCACCGCGTCGACGTTTTTCAGGACCTGAACCGCCCGCTCCGACATGTGGGCCTGATCGCCGGGCCCGATGCCTACGATGTAAAGGTGATTCGCGCCACCGCCACCGTGGCGTTGGCCGTTTTCCGCTTGGGAACGATCAGGCTCCCTTTTTCCGCTCCCAGAATCGCCGCCGCTTCGCATACGCTTTTCACTCCCATATGTTTTTCCACCGTCTCTGACGGGGTTTGTATCGTTTCCACACCGGCCAGGTCATCCCGGCTGAAAAACCTCAAAGGCACCTTCAGTTCTTTGGCCAGCTCAAGCAGGCCCCGTTCATCGTGTTTCACATCCACGCTGGCGATGAGGGCAAGGGACCGGAGAGAAAGATCGTGTTGATCCAGGGTGTCGATCAGCAGCCCTTTGATTTCATCTTTTTCCGTATCCCTGTTGCAGCCGATGCCCGCCACCAGGGTTTTGGGCCTTAACATCAAATCTCCTGACCCGGCCTGCCCCATGCGGTCGTCCACACAGACTTTCGGTTCCTGAACCGAATCCTCGAACAGGTCCATGCTGTCCCTGAAAAAACCGTAAGGATCGAAAATTCCCACGGGTTTCCCCGCAAGGAAAGCCATATTCACAGTTTTGATGGCCTCCGGGTTTTCGATCCCGAGTTTTTTTTCAACAGCCATGGTGTCAATCGAAGGACGGCCGTTCACATCGGTGGCTGTGGTGATCACCGGTGTTGCGCCCAGAAGGCCCGCCACCTGTACCGCCAGATCGTTGGCCCCGCCCACATGGCCTGAAACCAGGCTGATGGCAAACGTCCCCCGGTCGTCCACCACCACCACGGCCGGATCGTGGATCTTGTGAACCAGATGGTCGGCGATGACCCGGACCACGATGCCGGTGGCCATGAAAAACACGTGGGCGTCAAAGGCGCCGAAATGGTCGGCCACCGCCTGTTTGAGACTGCCGAAGCGTTGGGCCGGCTCATGATCTGTTTCCAGATTTTCGGACAGAAACACGGTCGAACCCGGCAGAGATTCCGCCAAAGACAAAGCCAGAACCGCGCCGTGGGGCGTCAGGGCCCAGAGTGCCGTGGTTTTTCCCTGCCCGTCCGGTCCGTTCATCAGGCGACCCCGTCCCTGTACCCGTGGGCGAAGGTCCGGTCGTAGAGTTTGGACCGGTGCCGAATGCCGTCTGTCAGGGCGGCCACGGTTTTCCCCACGATAATCAGGGCCTGGTGGGTGATGTTTTTATCACGGACCAGGGCCGCCAGTTCCGAAACTTTGGCGTAATACACCTGCTCTTCAGGCTGGCTGACCCGGAAGGCCACGGCGCACATGCAATCCGCACCGTAGTTATTGACGAGAATCTCCTCCACGTGGTCCACCAGGGCGATGCTGAGATAGATGGCCATGGACGCCTGATGACGGGCAAGGCTTTCAAGACTCTCGGTTTCGGGAACCGGCGTCCGTCCGGCCATGCGGGTGAGGATCAGGGTCTGGGTCACTTCGGGCAGGGTGTACTCCAGTCCCATGGAGGCCGCTGCCGCAAAGGCCGCTGTCACGCCGGGAATCACCCGGTAAGGAATATCCCGTTTGTCCAGCTCCACCATCTGCTCGAAAATGGCCCCGTAAAGGGACGGGTCACCGGTATGGAGACGGACCACGTTTTTCCCGTCGCGGTACGCCCGCTCCATCAGGTTTACCATCTCGTCCAGATGCAATGACGCGCTGTTCACCTTTTCCGTTTCCGGCCGTGCCCAGACCATCATCGCCTCGGGCACCAGGGATCCCGCGTACACGATGAGGTCCGCCTTCTCCAAAGCCTTCATGCCCTTCACCGTGATCAGCTCCGGATCTCCGGGACCGGCCCCGACGAAGAGAATTTGTTCGTTATTCATAAATGATTTCCTTCCCCAAAACGGACTTTCGCTTCGTATCTTGCCTTATGGTTTGATTCCCCGGATAATGAACACGGGGTTTCCCGCCTTGAGCATCAAATTCCATGGCATGGCATGGCCGGTGTTCACCTGGACCTGGACGATGTCCGTCTGGCACCCCAGATCTTCCAGGGTGGTCATGGCCGTGTGCACGTTGCCGATAAGCACGGTGTTCACCACCACCATGCCGCCACTGTTCAAACGGGCGCAGGCGGCGGTGAGAATCCCTTCCAGATCCCGGCCACCGCCTCCCACGAAAATCCGGTCCGGGTCGGGCAAATTGTCCAGCCCCCCGGGCAGGCAGGCCGTGACCGGCACGATATTCGTCACCGCGAAACGGGCCATGTTTTCCTTGATATCGGCCACCCGCTCCTCATGCTGCTCCACGGCGAAAATCCGGCCTTTTCGGATGAACCCGGCGGCCTCGATGGACACGGAACCGCTTCCGGCCCCTAAGTCCCACATCACATGGTGATTTTCGAGACAGAGCTTTGAAAGGCTCACAACCCGGATTTCGGCCTTGGTGATCAGGCCGTTTTGATGGGCGAAAAGGTCGTCGGCCATGCCGAGTCCGATGGGCAGGGCTTGGGGTTCCTCCGGTCCGTCTTTTATCTCCGGGTCTTTTTTCAGAATCACCAGGTTGGGATCGCTGAACGTTCGGCCTGCGGCCTCTTCCAAATCGTACCAGCCCACCTTTTCCCTGTCCGACCCCATGTTTTCAAGAACGCACATCCGGAAGCGTTCCACGCCCTTTCCCCAGAGCTGTTTCGCCAGTTCCGACGGGCTGTTCACAGGATCGGTGAGCACCGCCACCTTGTCGTGTCCGAGAATCCGGTCGATCCCGTCGTCGTCCGGTGTCTTGCCGTGAAAACTCAGCACGGCCACGTCGTCCCAGGATTCCTTGATCCGTGAAAAAGCCCCGGCCACCGCGGTCACGTTGGGGAAAATCTCGACGTTCTCTTTTCCGAGAATGGCCGCAAAAGCCTTGCCGATCCCGTAGAACAAAGGATCGCCCGAGGCCAGGACCACCACGTGTTTCGTTTCCGCGTGGCGGGCCACCTGCCGGGCCAGAGTCTTCACGTCCTTGCCGATCACCATCTTTTCAGACGGATGGTCCGAGTAATTCCACAGATGGCGGCGGCCGCCCACCAGAACGTCCGCTTCGGCGATCATCCGGATATGGCGTTCCGTAAGGTCTTCAGGCCCAAGGCCCATGCCGATGATTTTCACAGGGTTCATCGTCCGCTCCTGCCTGTATCCGAATCAAACATAACGTTTCCGTCAAAATCGAAAATCACGGCCCGCACGGCCAGTTGTTGGTTTGAGAACGCACCCGCCCACCGTATCATCTTTTCCCCCACCACCGAGACAATGCCCGGGCAGACCGGGTAAACCATCTCAAAGGCATGCCGGGCCGTGTTGGCGCCCCTGACCTGACTGGCCAGCTTGTCATTCCCCGAAATGTCCATCACCCAACCGGCCAGGTTGCCCAAACTCACATCGGATTTCGACGCATGGGTGTGGGGCGCTCCCTGGGCCATTTTCACGGCCTTGCCGAAAAACACCGCAAGGGTCACGGCCTGAAATCCTGTGGCCACGGCCTTTTCCAGGGAATCTTTGAAAAAATCCCCGATCTGGATAAACGCTTCGGCGGGCAAAGCCGGAAACGCCTGCATGGCGAAACGTTCGCTGCGCCGCCCCGTGGTGAACACCGCCTGGTTTAAACCCGAAGCTGCGGCCACGGACAAGGCCGAGCCGATGGTGGCGATGTAGGCCTCGTGGCTCAGGGGTTTCACCACGCCGGTGGTGCCGAGGATGGAGATCCCGCCCACGATGCCCAGCCGGGCGTTCAGGGTTTTTTCCGCGATCTTTTCCCCGTCTTCCACAAAAATCTCGATGTCCACGCGTTGATCCGTATCCCCCAGGACTTCGGCCACGGCGTTCCGGATCATGGTCACCGGTCCCGGATTGATGGCCGGTCCGGAAAGGGGAAGCCCGAGCCCCGGTTTGGTCACACGCCCCACGCCCCGTCCGCCCCGGATACGGATTTCCGATGGGCCGGACTCCAGCGTCACCACCGCCCCGATTTCCGCCTTGTCCGTGGCGTCCGGATCATCCCCGCCGTCCTTGATCACCGTGCACAGGGCCTTGTCCGGAGCCAGCCGCTCCCATCTGCGGGGCCGGATGTCCGCATAACCCTCGCTGAGGAAGGGAATCCTCAAAAATTCAGGAAGATCTCCACGGACGAGCAGGCAAAGAGCCCCCTTGACCGCCGCGGCGGCGGCCGTTCCTGTGGTGAATCCTGGTTTGAGGTGTCGGGTCATGTCTTTTGGTTCAATCTTTCTTCCGCCCCTGCTTGGCCAGAATCAGGGTCCAGTAGTCGGGTTCCCGGTCGGCCAGGACCCGGATGTCCTCGATGATCTCCTCCCCTTCCCTGCCGCATTTGCGGATGGCCCGGCTGTTTTCGATCATATCGCTTTCAGCCAGGGCCCGGGTGATGTCTTTCACATTTCGGTAGGCTTTGAGCAGCACCACGTTCTCCGCGCAGTCCGAAAATTTGCGGACATTGCCGCCGCCGTAAGCCCCGGAGGTGAGAAGCAACGACTCTTCCGCCTCCACCAGGGGCACGTTCATCCGGGCCGCGGCCGCCTGGTAGGAGGTGATGCCCGGCACCGTCACGATGGAGACGTCCGGTCTCACCTCCCGGATATCCTGGAGAATGTAACCAAAGGTGGAATAGGTCATGGGGTCGCCCAGGGTGAGAAACGCCGCGTCCTTTCCCTGGTCCAGCACGGAAAGAATCGAAAGAGAATTCTCCCTCCAGGCCGATTTCAACGCGTCCTTGTCCTGGGTCATGGGAAAGGAGAGATGCCTCACGTCCACGGTTTCCGGCAGATGGGGCCGGGCGATGTCCACGGCCAGGCTGAAGGCGTTCCGGGTGGAAGAGGCGGTGAACACCACATCCGCATGGGCCAGAATCTTCACCGCCTTCACGGTGAGAAGTTCGGGGTCTCCCGGTCCCACGCCGATGCCGTACAATGTTCCTTGTTTCTTAGTCATAGTGGCCTTTTTGTTCAAAATGGAATCTGTTCTCTTTATTTGCCTCCGGCGGCCCTGCCGGGAGCCAAACTTTTGAAAAGTTTGACAAACGGGTATGGAAAAGGATCGCTCATCACCTTGCCCCAAACCCATTTGTCCAGATTTTTAAAATCTGGTCCCCCGGAAGGGCCGCCGGAGGCAAAAATCCTGAAACCGACCTAATGCCCGGCCATGATGATCAGGGCGTTCACCACGCTGGCGGCGATGTTGGACCCGCCTTTGCGTCCCTCGTTGGTGATGTAGGGGACGCCCGCGTGAAGCAGTTCCGCCTTGGATTCGGCGGCGTTGACGAACCCCACGGGAAAACCGATCACCAGGGCCGGTCTCGCCTTGCCTTCGCGGATCAGCTCGATCAGGCGCAACAGGGCCGTGGGCGCATTGCCCACCACGTAAATCCCGCCGTCCATGTCCGTAACTGCGGCGTCCACGGCCAGGCGGGCCCGTGTGGAACCGGTTTCACCCGCTTTTTTTCCGATGTGGGGGTCGGCCATATAACAGATCACACGGCCGCCAAAATCTTCGATGGCTTTTTTCCGGACGCCGGAAAGGGCCATGGTGGTGTCGGTGACGATGTTTTTTCCGGCCCGGATCGCGGCGACTCCCGCGTCCACGGCCTCGGGATGGAAACGCACCGTGTCGATGTAGTCGAAATCCGCCGAAGTGTGGATCATCCGCCGCACAATGGGCCAGGTCTTTTTGGAAAAGCCGTGGTCCCCCGCTTCTTTTTCGATGATGTCAAAGCTCATCCGTTCGATATCTTCAGGCTTCATCACATGTCCTTTCCTTTTGGTATTCAGCGCAGGCCCTGACAAAATCCGCCGCCGTTTCCGGCCTGCTTCCGAAATGAAGATGGATATAGCTGCCCAGGGTCCGGTTGACCGTGTAACCTTCGGCCACGGCTGTCTCGCCGTTCCTCGGACTGACACGGTACAGGGTGCGGCCCGCCGGGTTGTCGTCAATGGTGGAATAATGGAACTCGTGCCCCCGGATCACCCGGCCTTTGTCACCGATCACCGTGTCCGCCGTGAGGGTCACTTCCCTGTACCCCAGACTGCGGAGTTTTGGAAGCATCCGGGCGGTAAACGGAAAACAGCCGGCCATGGGCCAGACTTTTCCTTCAAAATCAACAATCTCCCGGCACAGGGCCATGAACCCGCCGCATTCGCCGTAGATGGGCATGCCCTGGTCCGAGGCCCGTTTGATTCCGGCGAGAAGCAGTGCGTTTTCCGCCAGCCTTTCCGCGAACAGTTCGGGATACCCTCCCCCCAGGTAGAGGCCATCCAGCTTGTCCGGCAGGACCTTGTCTTCCAGAGGGGAAAAGAACACAAGTTCGGCCCCGCTTTCTTTCAGGAGGTCCAGGTTGTCCTGGTAATAGAAACAGAAGGCCCTGTCCCGGGCCACGCCGATGCGGGCCCTGATTTCTTTGGCCTGGACGCCCGGATGTTTTTCCGGAGTTTTACCCGGCCCGAGCCGGTCAAACAGAAGATCAAGGTCGATATGCTGTTCCATCACATCGGCCAGACGGGAAAGACGTTCGGCCGACAGTCCCTCTTCGTCGTCGGTCACCAGTCCCAGATGGCGTTCGGGCATGGCAAGCCCCTCGGTTCTGGGAATGCCTCCCAGACAGGGCATGTTGACATGGCCTTCAAGGGATTCCCGGAGATAAGCCAGGTGCCGTTCGCTTCCCACGTGGTTGAAAATCACCCCGGCAAAACGCAGATCCGGATCGAAAATTTCAAACCCCTTGACCAGGGCCGCCGCGCTCCGGGCCATGCTCCGGGCGTTCACCACCAGGACCACGGGCAAATCCAGCCACTTGGCCATCTGGGCCGTGGACCCGCTGTCGCTCCGGCCATCAAACCCGTCGTAAAGGCCCATCACCCCTTCGACCACCGCCACGTCGCAGCCGGCCATTCCTTTTTCGAAGCAGGCCCGGTTGGCAGCCTTTTCGAGCATCCACCCGTCCAGGTTCCGGCTGACCCGTCCGCAAACCCGGCTGTGATGGCCGGGGTCGATGTAGTCGGGTCCCACCTTGAACGGAGCCACATTCCAGCCTTTTCTTCGGAACAGGGCCATAAGGCCCAGGCTCACCGTGGTTTTCCCACAGCCGCTGTTGGTTCCGGCAATGACCAGGGCTTGTGTCATGGATGTCATCCTTGCTTCCTTTAAGTGGTCAAACTAAAACAGTTCCGGGTACAGGGCCTTGCCGATCATCGTCACACCCTGGATCAGCCGGGGTGTGGGCCGGGACACCAGGTTCTCGTTTACCAGATAGATTTTTCCTTCTTTCACCGCCTTGATGATCTGGAATCCCGGCTCGCTGCGGATGGTGTCCACACCGGCGTCGTTCATCCGTCCGTTCTGGACCAGGAACACGTCGATCTGACCGGCTTTGGACAAAATCTTTTCCTTTCCGTAAATCCCGATGTTGGTCCCCCGGGAGCTGACCGCGTCGGCAGCCACGTTGACGCCGCCCGCCGCTTCAAGACAGAAGATGGCCATGGAATCCTTGGAAAAGGTTTTCATCTGGCGGTGCATGGCTTCGAAATACACCCGTTTCCGCTGTTTCAGGTGTTTGGTTCTGGCCTTCACCTTTTCAAGGTCCTGTTTGAAATCCCTCACCATGGCAAGAGCCCTGTCTTTTTTTCCGGTGAGAATCCCCAGGGTCACCCAGTAATCGTACATCTCGTTCACATCCCCGGGCTGGAAGGACAAAACCCGGATACCCCGCTGCTCCAGCCGGGCGATCAGCCCAGGATAGGCCCGGTCGATCATGGGACGGACCAGCACCAGATCGGGTCTGGCCGCGTAGAATTTTTCCGGCCCGTCCTGGGTGAAAAAAACCGGCCTGTGGCAGGCCTTGGTTTTGTCCCTGTCCTCGTCACGGCTCGCCCCGATGATCGAATCACAGGCCCCCAGATCCACCAGGTTTTCCGTGTGGGCGCTGTACAGGGAGATGATCCGGGTAAACGGCCGGTCCACGGTCACGGTCCGGCCTTTGGCGTCGGTGATCGTTTCAGCGGCTAAAACAGAACCGCTTAAAATCAGAATCAAAGCCGCTGTGACAAACGTTCGAACCCGTCGTTCGTGGGTCATGGCCTCAGGGTCTCCTTTTCTCGTTCCAGGCCGTCGCGCCTGAAAAACACCTGTTTTGATCCTGAAAACGGCTCATCCTGAACCAGAGCCTCCACAGCGTAAACATCACGGATCGTTTCGGCGTTAAGGACATCTTCCACCGATCCCTGGCTGTGAAGCTTTCCCCGGTTCATCATAAGAAGTCGGTCGCAGTAAAGGGCCGCAAGGTTGATGTCGTGGAACACGGAGATCACCGTTTTTCCCCGTTCGGCCACGCCGGCCCGAACGCTGTCAAGAAGGCTCAGGCTGTGTCGAATGTCCAGATTGGACGTGGCCTCGTCCAGGAGAAGCACCGGGGTGTCCTGGGCCAGGGCCCGTGCGAACATCACCCGCTGGCGCTCTCCGCCGCTGAGTTCCGTGACCGGAACATGGGCGAAACCGGTCACGTCGGTCAGGTCCATGGCCTGGTTTACCGCGTTCAGGTCCTGAACCGTCGGGCTTGAAAAACGCCCGATGTACGGATGGCGTCCCATCATCACCAGATCCTTCACCCGATAGGGAAAATGGATCACCGGGTTCTGGGCCACCAGGGCCACGGTTCGGGCCAGATCCCTGTTGGAATAGTTTTCAAGGTGTTTGTCACACAACCGAATCTGTCCTTGTGCCGGTTTTCTGTAGCGGACCAGAAGATCCAGGAGCGTGGTCTTGCCGCAACCGTTGGGGCCGAGAAGACCGTAGAATAAACCGGGCTCAAGAGTGAATGAGAGACCTGAAACCACAGGAGCAGCTCCATAAGCGAACGAGAGATTTTCCACGTCAAAGGCCATGTTACCTCCCCTTCGCCATGTGGCTGCGTTTGAAAAGGTAACAGAACACCGGGCCTCCGATCAGGGCCGTAAGAACGCCGATGGGGATTTCAGAGGGAAGAACGGCCCGGGTCACCGTGTCGGCGGCAAGAAGAAGAACCCCGCCAAGCACAAGGCTAAGGGGCAGGAGCTTCCGGTTGTCCGGCCCGGCCATCAGCCGAACCATGTGGGGCACGAGAAGTCCCACGAAACCGATGATGCCTGACACGCTCACGCACACCGCCGTGATGAACGAGGCGGTGACCAGAAGGATCACGGTGATCTTTCCCGTATTCACCCCCAGGGTTCCCGCACTCCGTTCGCCGAAGGTCATCAGGTTGAGGTCCCGGGCGTAGTAGAAGAAAACGACGAACCCCGGAACGATGACGGCCAGAAGAACCAGGGCGTGGGACCATGCTGCCGAGGTGAAACTGCCCATGAGCCAGAACACGATCACCGACACCTGCTCGTCGGCCAGGTACTTGAGGAAGCTGATTCCGGCGGCCAGAATCGCCGACACCATGATGCCCGAAAGGATCAGGTTGCTCGAACTCAGGCCCCCCCGCCCTTCCCGCCCGGACCCGGCAAGAAAAATCACCACGAACAAGGTGGCCGAGGCTCCGGCAAAGGCTGACAGGGGAATGGACACCTGGGAAAAACCAGGTGCCAGGACAATGGCCACGGCCGCCCCAAACGCGGCCCCTGCGGAGATGCCCAGGGTATAAGGGTCTGAAAGGGGATTCAAAAGGATGCCCTGGAACACGGCGCCGGACACGGCAAGCCCGGCCCCCACCAGGACCGAGGCCAGAATCCGGGGAAGACGCACATCCACGATCACAGCCCGGATCTCCTCGCTGACCAGGCTGTCCGGCGAGACCAGGGAAAAGATGGCCCGGGCCACGTCTGCCACAGGAATGCGGATGTAACCCAGCCCGGCGGAAACCATCACGAGAAAAACGAGAGCCAGACAAGACCCGGACAGCAGCCACCCGAATCCAAGTCCCTTTCCCGTGAGCGTCCGTGGTTTGTCTGTTGCCATGAAAAAACCCGTCTCTTGCGAAAAATAAAAAACCCGCACAGGCCTTGAGCCGTGTGCGGGATTTCCGTTTTCAATCCATGCGAATGTAACAAGGCCATTCCCCTTTCCACGAGGATAAAGCCGGTCGTTCAGGCAGGTCTTCTGACTTCCCCCCTCATCCGGCGGCCTTCCCGATCCTTTCTCAGAATCAGTGGCGCATGTTGCCGAAAGAGTTCCTTTATATAAAGAGGGGTTACAGCGGCGGGCCCGTCCCTGACTCTCACAGGGTTCCCTTTTGGCGTTTGCCAAATACCTGAACGCTGAATTTTTAAGGGATAGTAGTGTGTCGAACCGGCAAAGTCAAGACAAAGGTGTAAACGGTGTTTTGCATTTGGATGATCAAAACAGGAGGTCGATGCAAAAGGGAATCAGACATCCCAATCCTCTTCGGTTAGGGGCTCCGTCAAATCACAGGTGATCTTTATCCGGCTTAAATAAGGATCCGGTTTAAGCCGGCTCTTTTTTTTATGGGGAACAATTTCCGCGATGGGCTTTCCATTCCGGCAAATAAGATAGGTTTCCCCGGTCATTTCGATATCGGCCAAGATACTGGAAAGATTTGTTTTTGTTTCGTGAATATTGAATGTTTTCATCGTCGCCTCCCATATTAGTCCGATAAACCAAACTAATATGGTCATGCCTATGTATCAATAAGTTTCAAAACCCTTTAGAAAGTCCCCCAAACCATCAGCCACCGTAGCGTTTGATGGGCCGGATGGTTTCGCAATGCCAGACGGCGGCGATCAGGGCACCCATGGCCGGGGACATATCGGCGGGGTAACACCCCTTGTGGTTTTTGTCGTTCAGGCACCGTGAGACCTCGTCACGAAGCTCTGAAGTCTCCGGGCTGTCCCCTTCGGGCCAGACCATGGAGGAAGAGGACAATACGCTGGCCAGTTTGTCCAGACGGTCGCGGCCCACGTGAAGGTTGGCTCCGAAACGGAGGATCTTGGGTTCTTCCCTGTCCCAGCCCGGTTCATCCCGGAGGAAAAAACCGTCCACGGGAACAGCCTGGTCCCTGACCGCCTGAACCAGATCGCCACGGCCATTTTTAGCCCAGAATATCAGCTGGGGCGGGGTGAAGGTGTTTTTCGGGGGACGCCGGTCCTGGCTGAACACCTTCTTTTTCCTGAGAAAAGAGGGATCTTCGTACAGGGTTTTGGCATCTTGGGCCACATGGTCGAAAGAGATGTCACGGATCTCCGCCACATGGTATTCCCGTCTGGCGTTTCTCAGCACCTTTTCGACGACGACGGCCCGGCATTCCTTTTTTTCGTCGTCGCAACAGATTCCCGCATAATACATGGCCCTTCTCCCGGTCTGGTTCGTTGGCTTGAAAAGACGTTATTGTAATGCAACAGGACCGATTGGAAAAGGGCTTTCACACCATGGCCCCTGAAAAAAAGGCGGCCCAGGAAGGGCCGCCCGTAACTCACGAGGATCTGTTTCTTATCCGCTATCCAAAAGCTTCCTCGGAAACCTCGATGGCGGCCCGGCTCGTTTTCAGGATCGCGTTCATTTTGCCCATGGAAACGGGCAGGATGCTTTCGATGAAAAATTCGGCGGACTTCATCTGACCGATGTAGAAATCCCTGTCCTTTTTCGCCGATTCCACTTTTTTCGAGGCCACGTTGGCCCGCCACAGCAGCAGCCAGGCCATGATCACGTCACCTGTGGCTTCGAGGAAGGGATGGGCAAAGGCGAAGGCGCTCATCACGTCGGCACTCATGGCCTTTTTCCCCATGTGCATGGCGGTTTCTCCGAGTTTGGCCAGGGCGTCGTCCAGGTCCTCGCCCAGATCTTTCAGGGCGTCACTGGCCTTGGCTTCGGCCGTGACTTTCTGGATCTCGGCGAAAAGATCCATCACGGGTTTTCCTTTTTTCATGCCGAGCTTCCGACCCAGGAGGTCCATGGCCTGGATGCCGTTGGTTCCTTCGTAGAGCATGGTGATCCGGGAGTCACGGAGAAGCTGGGCCTGGGGGTATTCCTCGATGAACCCGTAGCCGCCGAACACCTGGACGCCGTGGGAACATACGTCGAAGCAGCGGTCCGTCACGTAGCCTTTGGCCACGGGGATCAGGACGTCCACGATGCCCTGGAGCCGCTCTTTTTCCTCGGGCGAACCGGCGACCTTGGCCAGGTCGGTCATGTAGGACAGGTAGTACAGAAGGCTCCGCATCCCTTCCACGTAGACTTTCATGTTCATGAGCATGCGGCGCACGTCAGGATGCTGGATGATGGGAACGGCCTGGGGGTTCTTGTCCATCATGGTCATGAGGTTGGCGCCCTGGATTCTCTGTTTCGCGTAGTTCACCGCGTTCATGTAGGACGAGGAGGCCAGGGAGAGCCCCTGGATTCCGCAGTAGATACGGGCTTCGTTCATCATCTGGAACATGGCTTTCATGCCCTTGTTCTCTTCGCCCAGAAGGGTTCCGATGCAGGCACCTTTGGCCCCAAGGGCGAGGGAACAGGTGCAGTTGCCGTGGATGCCCATCTTGTGTTCGATGCCCGTGCAGACCACATCGTTCATCTCGCCCAGGCTGCCGTCGTCGTTGATCCGGATCTTGGGAACGAGGAAAAGGGAGATGCCCCGGGTTCCGGCGGGAGCGCCTTCGATGCGGGCGAGAACCGGGTGGATGATGTTTTCCACCAGGTCGTTCTCGCCGGCGGAGATGAAGATCTTGTTGCCGGTGATCGAGTAGGTTCCGTCGGGGTTCTTCCTGGCCGTGGTTTCCAGGGCCCCCACGTCGGAACCGGCGTTGGGTTCGGTGAGGAGCATGGTTCCGCCCCATTTGCCGGAATACATGTTCCGCAGGCACTGGTTTTTCTGCTTGTCCGTGCCGAAAGCCTCGACGAGGTTGGCGGCCCCGTGGGTCAGGGCCACGTACATGAACATGGCCATGTTGCCGCCGTTCAGGTATTCGGTGGCAGCGCTGGCAAGGACATGGGGCATGCCCTGTCCTCCCCACTCGGGTTTTTCCGACATGGCGATCCATTCACCATCCCGGTAAAGCTGCCATATTTTCTGGAATTCCTCGGGAACTTTCACCTGGCCGTTCTGGAACTCACACCCCTTCTGGTCCCCGATGGCGTTGGTGGGCAGCACCTCTTTCAACGCCAGGTTCCGGGCCTCGGACACCACCATGTCCATGGTTTTCCGGTTGAATTCCGCATAAACGTCATGGTTGCCGAGTTTTTCCACTTCAAGCTGTTCGTGGAGTACAAAGTCGATGTCCCTTCTGTCTGCGATCAATTGCGCCATGTTTCTTTTCCTTTTGTGTTGGTGTGAGATCCCTATGGAAAACCTGTGATTCCCCAAGCCCTTCTTATGCCTTTAACGTTAACGTCAATATAAAGTTAAAGCCAACTTTAATTATATGAACTGGATTTGTCAAGGGGAAAGACGAGTGGGAAAAAGGTGTTTTTCGAGCGGAATAAACCGGAGTTTTCGTTGCTTTCGGGATCTCTGCCGATGGTTAAAACGATCCCGAAAGCAATGGTGATGATGTCCGTTTTTTAGATAACGAGCCACGAAATGCGGCCCGAACAAACAAACTATAGCACGAACCGGCTGACCATCTCGTTGAGGCGGACTGCGAGGCGGTTGAGGTCCTCGGAATTCAGGGTGACATTCTGGCTGCTCAGGGTCATCTCTCCGGCCGCCTGGGTCACTTCGCCGATATCGTCGGCGATTCCCCGGGTCATGGAAAGGTTTTCATCCATCATCTCGTTGATCTGGCGGATGCCCTGGGATGAGCCGATGATGCTGGAGGCGATCTCCTTCGTCGTTCTGTCCTGCTCTTTCATGGAGGTGGAAATGGACACGATGATATCGTTGATGGTGGTGATGACCTCCGAGATCTCCCGGATCTGGTCCATGGTTTCCCGGCTGGTCCTCTGAACGCTTTCGATCCTGGCGTTGATCTCTTTGGTTGCCGCCGCTGTCTGCTGGGACAGGGTCTTGATTTCTCCGGCCACCACGGCAAAGCCCCTTCCCGCCTCCCCGGCCCTTGCCGACTCGATGGTGGCGTTCAGGGCCAAAAGGTTGGTCTGGTAGGAAATGGCCCGGATCGTGTCGATGACCTTGCCGATATCAAAGGCCGCTTTTTCCAGCTCCCCGATCTTCGAACTGGCGCTTTCCGCCTGGGTCACCGCCGTCTCGGAAATATTCCGGGCCTTGTCCGTGCTGCGGGTGATTTCGCCTATGGTGCTGCTCATATCTTCGGTGGTGTGGGTGATCAGGCCCATGTTGTCGGCGGCCTCGTGGATGGTTCCGGCAACCCGGGTGATGTTCTCATTCATTTTCCGTGAGGCGTTGGAAACATAGCTTGATTTTTCCGACGTCTTTTCCGCACCGGCCATCATCTGAACCGAAATACCGGAAAGGGACGACGACGAGGCGGTCAGTTCCCCCACACCGTCCCGTATGCCGGAAAACATGGTGTTCAGATGGGTCACCATGTCGTTCAGGGCTTCAGCCAGAATCCCCACCTCGTCTTTGCGGTTGATGGATAGATGCTGGGAAAGGTCGCCCTGGGCCATTTTTCTGGCGAAATTCACGGTCTCGACAATGGGGCCGGTAATGCCCCGGGTGATGATCACCGACAGGGCAAGGCCGACGGCCACGGCGATGATTCCAATGAAAAACGCCAAGTTCGCCCGGCGCCCGACCATTTTTTCCGAGCCCTTCATCTTTTCGTCCGACTCTTTCTGGGCGTTGGCGCTCAATGTTTCGACCACAGGAACGATCCGGTTCACCGACTCCTGCATCCGTTTCGTCAGTCCCGCGATTTTCGTGTCCACCTCCACCAGGGTGTCGAAGGCCTTGATATAACTATCCAGGCTCGCGGTGATCATATCGATCAGTTCCTGGGCCACTTTGGACACCTTGATGGCTTCCAGCACGGTGGACACGGCCTTCTTAGTCCCTTCCACGTAAGCCGGATCTCCTGTCATCAGGTAATTTTTCTCGTTGTAGCGGATGTCCAGGCTGTAAGCCCTGGCCCCTTTGAAATTCGACGATGTCACCGTGGATTTCACCTCGGCAAGGATGGATTCAAGGGCTCTGTAATCCCCGGTACCCGCGCCCTGTCCCTTGGCGTAGACCCGGCCGATACCCTCACGGTACTTTGGAAGCATGGCGACCACCAGGTCCGCGACCATTTCCTGGACCGGTGTATTCCTGGATAATTCGGCCGCCTTAGCCATCCGTTCCAGGCTCTTGGCGATTTCCGGCTTCAGGCCGGCGTTCTTTGTGATGATGTATTCCGCCTGGAGTTTTTCAAGCACAAGGAGTTCGTCGAAAATGGCTTCCACATCGAGGATACTGATATCATCCATGAATTTGGCCACCGAATCGTTGAACTCTTTCTTGAGTCCCGATTCCTCGTCCAGCCCCTTGATTTTCATGGCCTCCACCACCTGGTTGAAATCGTCCAGATAGGTTTTCGCGTTCTTCTGGACCTCCCGGACCTGTTCCAGGGCCTGTTCGTTGTCCGTGTCGTCGGCCAGTTCCTCCACGACCTTGGCTTCAGCCATCAGGTCTGCCATATAGCGGTGGAGGTTTTTCTGGTGATCCAGCTTCAGCAGCTTCATGAAACTGTTTTCCTCGGTCCTGGCCATCAGCATATACATCTTGATCCGGTTGGAGCGGTCGCTGATGGACTGTTCCACGTCCAGGAGATCCCTGAAATTTGAAATGGTGTACCGGACCGAATAGTGGTAGAGAAACATCACCAGGATAAACAGGCCGAGAACCGAACCGAATCCCCCGATGAGTTTGGGGCCGAGCTTCGCGTTGTCGATGGCCTGGATGAGCTGTCCCGTCCGTTTGAGGGACATGAGATAATCGATGGCTTTTTCACTTGTTTTCTTTGCGGATGTCCATGTCTCCCGTGTTCGTTGAACAAACTTCTGCCTGTCGAATTTCTTCAGAAAAGATGCCATAGCCATCCTGTAAGCCTGGGCCTGAAGATCAGGGACACGTGTCGCGGATCTCCAAAACCGCGGAGATGAGGTTGATGACAGATATGAATCACTGCTGCGTTTAGGAAACGGTTCTGACCACTGGAATATTTTCTTGCCGATCTTTTTTGAAGGTATGGTAACATGGTTCATGTGAAACATCAATTTTAAAAATGGTGATGCGGGCCACAGAAAACACTGAAGTCACTGGCATTCCGGGTTGTTTGCATGGAACACAGCTTGAAAACAGAAGGGTTTGATCCCCAGGATGAGGAGAAAGCCATGGCAGATATCGGCCGCCGCCAGTTCATCTGTTCGGGAATCGGTTTTTTCGCATGGGCGTCTTCCGCGAACGCATTTGATTTCAGCACCTTCCGAAACAGACTCCTGGGTTCCGGCCCTTCGGACATCACAGGGACTGTCGCACGAAACGACGCCCCGAAAACCTTGTGGAAATGGAAAAGAGAGGCTTTTTCCTACACCCCCCTGGACGGCGAAAAAGTCCAGTGTCTGATCTGTCCGAACCAGTGCGTTCTGGACCATGGAGACCGAAGCGTCTGCCGGTCCAAGGTCAACCACCACGGCGTTCTCTACACCCTGACCTACGGCAACCCCTGCGCCGTCCACGTGGACCCCATTGAAAAAAAACCGTTGTTCCACTTCAGGCCAGGGTCTCTATCCTTTTCCATCGCCGCCGCCGGATGCAATTTCCGCTGCCTCAACTGCCAGAACTGGGAAATCTCCCAGGCCAGGCCCCATGAGGTTCGTCATGTCGAACTTTTCCCGGACGCGGTGGTAAACCAAGCCATAAAAAACCGTTCCGCCTCCATCGCCTACACCT
>CAZWTY010000060.1:0-27533 GCA_964637565.1 uncultured Desulforapulum sp. | reverse complement strand
TGGGCCGGGCCCGTGGGGAGCCCCGTGGAAGGTCCGCCCCGCTGGACGTTCACGATCACCAGGGGAATTTCCGCCATCACGGCGAAACCCAGCCCCTCCTGCATCAGGGAAAACCCCGGGCCGCTGGTGGCGGTCATCACTTTGTGACCGGTGAGGGAGGCCCCCACGATGGCGCAGACCGAGGCGATCTCGTCTTCCATCTGGATGTACTTCCCGCCGATTTTCGGCAACTTCCTGGCCAGGGTTTCGGCGATTTCCGTGGACGGTGTGATGGGGTATCCGGCGAAAAATTCAAGGCCGGCGTAAAGGGCTGCCTCAACCGTGACCTCGTTTCCCTGAAGAAAAGCCAGCGTCCCTGTCATGACCGGTCTCCTTTTTCTGTGTCCACAATGACCTCGATGGCCAGATCCGGGCATCTCAGTTCACACATCATGCAGCAGATGCAGCGTTCCGGGTAAGCGGCCCTGGCCTTGGCCCGTTCGTCCAGCTCCAGCACCTGTTTCGGGCAGAAATGAACGCAGATCCCGCATCCCTTGCACCAGGCCCGGTTGATTCTCAATTCCTGAAGCACCAGCTTTTTCCCCGCCTTCTCCGGCATGGTTCACCTCCCGTCCGATATCAGAAACCCAGGTCCTCGTTGATCAGGACCACGGTGATCCGCCCTTTGGGAAAACATTTTTCCGTGATCACCCAGGTGTTGCAGATCCTGTCCGGGCTGTTGCAGTCCGCACACACCGAGGTGGTGGCGCAGGGTGTCTTCTTGTCGAGCCGCATGGTGTTCACCGGAGCCGCGTAGTTTTTGATGCGGTTCATGGCGTCTTCGAGATCGGATGAAATCTTGTTCCGGCCCACCAGGATCAGCACCTGTTTCGGCCCGAAGGTGATGGCCCCCACCCGGTTTCCGATCATGTCCAGGTTGACCAGGCAGCCGTCTTCGGTCACGGCGTTTGTTCCGGTTACGAAGAGATCGGTGAGAAGGGCCCGTCTCCGCCTTTCCAGCCCCTCTTCCGGGGAAAAGCTCTTGTCGTAAGTATCCAAAACCTCCAGGTCCTGGCTGTTTTTCAGGGCTTCGTACAGTCCGGTCTGGACAAAGGTCACCGAGCCTCCCCAGGCCACGCTTTTCACAGCGGATTTCGGAAGCCAGGACTCCATGACGAACTGTTTCGCCTCGGCGGCGTTTTTCACCACCTTTACGTTGAAATGATTCTTTTCAAGGGCGTCCTTAACAAGATCAAGGCGCTTGTTCCAGTAGTTTTCCATGGGATTTTCCATGTGATGTCCTCCATCCCCGATCCTCTTCGTTGCAGGCCGCAGGCGTATTTTTTCCGTTATGTCGGGTTATCGGCAGATAAACCAAAGCCGACGTTGGCATTGTGAGAAGCATTCCTGTTATACCCCAATGCCCGTGGAATGGCAAAAGGGAAGTCATGCAGGAAAAAGGGTAAAAACAAGTTGGCATGAACGGCACAATGAATTACAATAGACTACAAAAGAAACATTTAACCACAGGATGTGTATGATGACCAAAGTCATGTCTTTACGATTACCGGAAAATATCGTTTCAACCCTGAAGGAAATTGCCGTTCAGCGTAACAGAAAGCAGGCTGAAATCATCAGGGAGGCTCTCGAATGGTATTGTGAAGAAGCCGCCGATTACAGGATCGCCGTGGATCGTCTATTGAACCCGTCCGACAAGGTGATCGATGAGGCGGCTCTCCGCGAGGAGCTCGACTGGGATGTATAGCCTGACGTTTAAGCAGAGCGTGGCAAAGGACCTGAAAAAGATCGGAAAGGAAGAAGGCGAGAGAATCCTTTCGACCATCAAAGAGAAACTTCTGCCGGACCCCTCATCGGGTAAACGCCTGAAAGGCAACCTTGCACAGATCTGGAGTTTCCGGGTCGGGGCATACAGGGTTCTCTACACGTTCAACGACACAGAGCTTGTGGTGATCGTCCTTGCCATCGCCCACCGGCGAGAGGTCTATGACCGGTAATATGACTGAAGCGGATTAAACTCAGAAAAAAATACCCGAACCCGTTGCCCTGCTCCCAACTTGTCATTCCGGACGGAGCAAAGCGGAGATCCGGAATCCATGCCCGAGTCAGAGGCGAGGCATGAATGTATCCGGATCTGTTGCAGATACCGGCATGGATTCCGGGTCGGCTTCGGAATTCGAGCATAAGGTTTTGCCGAGTTCGAAGATAGTTCAAACTCTCCTCCATGTTGGAGACCGCCCGGAATGACAATGACGGGAACCTTGTCAACCCTCTTTCATTCGTCGTTGTGGGCTGAGCCATTTAATGGCTGACTCATGGCCGTTACTGAAAAAAATCTTAACACCCCTTGTCCATCTGTCACACAAACCTGAACACCGCTTTCACCGGATAGTGATCCGAGGGGTAGATCCCGTTGAAGGGGTCCTGGATGATCCGGTGTTCCATCCCTTTGATGGGGCCTTTGAATAAAATCCAGTCGATGTGGCCGCCCAGATCCTTGCCTGTGAAGCCGTGGAAGGTGGAGCTGTGGTGGTTTTCAAAAAGATCCCGAAACCCTTTTTCCCGGAACAGCTCGTAGGTGCGGCTGCATGGCGAGGTGTTGAAATCGCCGGTGATCAGGACCGGCGCATCCGCCGGAAAATCCTTCAGAAACTCCAGGACCACGCAGGCGCTCCGTTCCTGGACCTTCGCTGCGAAGTCAAAATGGGTGTTCACATGGACCAGGCTCCTTCCGTTGTTCCTGAAATGGCCGATGATGCACTGGCGGGGCCACTGGCTTTCCGGAAACTTGCTCTCGATGTCCGGGGTGTCGCTTAAGAAGTAATGTCTGTGGGTCACACAGGTCCAGGGACGCCGGTAGAAGATCAGGTTATCCTGCCAGGAACGAACCGGCGGGTCCTGGAGATTTTCCCGTTCCCCGATATGACGGTGGTCTTTCAGGATATCGCAGAGATAGGCGGTCTGGAAATCGTTGGCTTCCTGAAACCCGATAAAGTCGGGTTCATGGATCGTGAAAAGTTCGGGGTAGGCTTTTTTCCTGTTCGCCCAGGAATTCTCGCCGTCTTCCGCGAGACCGAACCTGAGGTTCATGGTCATGACCGTGAAGGTGTCTGGGTCGTGTGTCATGGTTTCCTGTCCATATTCTTTTTCGTCCGGCTCGTCGCCACGGCGTGATAGGGATCGTCCGGCCAGTAGTGCTTCGGGTAACGTCCCTTCAGATCTTTTTTGACCTGTTCATAGGTGTTTTTCCAGAAACTTTCAAGATCCTTTGTCACCTGCATCACCCGGCCTGCCGGTGACAGAAGCTGGACGGTCACCGGCACCCGGCCTCCCGCGATTTTCGGCGTTTCCACGCAGCCGAACATTTCCTGAAGCCTCACGGAAAGCACCGGGGCATGGTGAAGCCTGAAATCCACCACCGTGTAATCCAAAGGAATCCGCGACCCGCTGGGAACCACCAGATGGGTGGGGGCCAGATCCTCCAGGCGTTTTCGGGCGGCCCAGGGCAGGAGAACGGACAACACCTGCTCCATGTCGATTTTTTTCAGACGGACAAGACTGTTCACCCCGGTAAGAAAAGGACCGAGCCACTGGTCCAGGGTTTCAAGCAGGGTTTTGTCGGACAGATCCGGAAAATCCCCCACTCCTTCAACGCCCCGGAGAAACACCGAACGGGCCCGGAGGTCAAGGTGAGCCGGTGTCCAGGGAAGAAGATCAAGACCCCGTTTACGGATCTCGTTCATGATCAGGGCTTTCACGTTTTCCGGGTCGGGGGCGGCCATTTTTTCGGTGTAAAGCACCAGCTGATCGTAGACATGGCGGATCTCGGCCGTCACAAAACCGGTTCTGTCGTCCCAGGCCAGAATCTCCTGTCGCTGGACCGCGTGGGCGTAGTCGGTTTCAAGGTTTTCCATGGCATAGGCCGCGGCCAGGTAAACCCGGGAACGTTTCCTCTGCCCGTCCAGTTCCGCACACACGATGAGGCGTTCATGGCCCAGAGGGTCGGATTCAGAGAGGGTGACCGCCGTACCCGAGGCCATTTTATACGAGCCGTAGGCACCGCTCGCCGCCATGGCGATCCGCTCCGGATAGGCCAGGGCCAGAAGTTCCCCCGCGTCATCTATAGAAAAGGACGTTTCGGAGACACCCAGGTCCCGGGCCAGGATCCCGGCGTTTTTAAGCACAACGGCAACGGTTCCCTGGTTCACGGCAAAATTTCCGGCTTCGGGCCGTTTCCCGTTTCGAACATCCATTAGATGGGCCAGACGAAGCCGGATATCCGAACGTTCCCGGCCGTCTTTTCCCATGAAAAAATCACGTTCCCCGAGACAGGCGGCAATGAGGCAGGCCAGATAGCCTTTTCCCTTATCCTTTCCCAGAACCAGCATGTGGCCGAGCCGGGGGTGAACACCCAGTCCCGCCAGGGTCCGTCCATGGTCCGTGATCCTACCCTTTTCATCCAGCGCCTTGATTTTCATGAGAAAATCCCGGGCCTGGCCATAGGCCCCTTTGGGAGGCGGGTCCAGCCATTTCAGGTCGTCAGGCGACGCTGCGCCCCAGAGGGCCAGTTCCAGAACCAGCCGGGTGAGGTCGGCCTGGAGAATCTCCGGCGTGTTGAATTCGGGGTGAAGAGCCTGCTCGTCCTCGGTCCACATCCTGTAGCACACCCCGGGCCCCAGACGACCGGCCCTTCCCCGCCTCTGGTCTGCCGAGGCTTTTGAAACAGACACGGTTTCCAGGCGGCCCATGGCGTAGCCCGAATCGTAACGGGGCACCCGCATCAGCCCGCCGTCCACAACCACCCGGACCCCTTCGATGGTGAGGGATGTTTCGGCGATGGACGTGGCCAGGACGATTTTTCGGCATCCCATAGGCGATGGCCGGATGGCCGCGTCCTGATCTTGGTGTGTCAGATTGCCGTAAAGGGGATGGATGGAAATGGAATCGCCCGTGAGCCTTTGACGGAGGAGATCGTGAACCCGGCCGATTTCTCCGGCTCCGGGCAGAAACACCAGGATGTCTCCCGCATCGTTTTCAAGGGTCCGCATCACCTGGGCCGCGCAGTCCCGTTCAAAGGCGCCCCAGGCACGATCCTGTCTTTTGGCCTGCCTGTAAACCGTGCTAACCGGCCAGGATCTTCCGTCAGACTGGATCACCCCGGCATCGCCCAGAAGGCCGGTAACAGCCGCTGTGTCCAGGGTGGCGGACATCACGAGAATTCTTAAATCCGGCCGAAGCACGTCGGCGGCCTCGAGGCACAGGGCCAGCCCCAGGTCCGAATGGAGGTTTCGTTCATGAAACTCGTCGAAAATCACCAGCCCCACATCCGACAGTTCGGGATCGTTCTGGATTTTCCGGGTGAGAATCCCTTCGGTCATCACAATGATCCGGGTCGACGGTCCCGCCACCCGCTCGTGCCGGATCTGGTAGCCCACGGTTTTTCCGGGCGATTCACCCAGAAGATCGGCCATGCGCATGGCGGCCATTCGGGCGGCCAGACGCCGGGGTTCCAGCATCAGGATGGTCTTCCCTTCAAGATACGGTTCTTCGAGAAGTTTCAGAGGAACCAGGGTGGTTTTTCCGGCTCCCGGGGCTGCGGCCACCACAGCTTTTTTGTGGGTGAGCAAAGCTTCCCGGATGTCGGGAATATGGGAAAGGATGGGGAGCTGGTCGGTCATGGTATTGGGGGTCACGGCAACGACGACCCGTCGAGAATCCGGGTGATCAGGTTTTCCAGATCGGCCACCACCTTCTCCCGGCTTACCTGGAACCAATCCTCGTCCCGGAGAAAGCCGATCTCAGCGGCAAGAGCCCTGAGAGCCTTGACATACCGGGCGTCCGAGGCCAGGGCTGTGGTTGTCGCTCCTTTCAGTTCGCCGCTTTCACGACGCTGGGTCTGGATGTCGTTATAGGCCTTGTTGATCGACGTTTTCCCCGATTCCACCCGTTCCCGGATTTCCCCGTCTCCCGCTTCGATAATTTTCCGGGCTTTCTCGACCTTGCTTTTGCTGGTGCCCAGCTCTTTGGCGATCTTTTCGGCCGGTTCCTTTTTCTCGGCCTTGGGTTTCCCGTCGTCCGCCGTTTTTTTCGATCCGATCTTGTCCAGCACCTCGAGGCAGCGGATAATATGGTCGTCGGTAAGATTTCGCCTGTTTCGCTGGATATGAAAGGCGTAGAGCACCGCGTCGTCCTCGCTTTCAAATTCCCTGAAAAGCACGGGCAGCCGTTCCACGCCCATTTCCTTCGCCGCAATGAACCGGGTGTGTCCGTCCACCAGAATGTTCGTTTCCTTCCAGACGATCAGGGGAAAACCGGCGTCGAACCCGTTGGTTTTCATGTCGATGCGGATGGCGTTCAAGGTGTCGTCGTTTATCGGAAAAAAAACGGAAAAAGGCCGCTCGATGCGGATGTCGCTGACGTCAAGCTGTGAGATCTCCAAGGTACTGCACTCCGTAGGGTTCTGGGTTGTAACGATCATCGTCCATGGTTAAATCAGACGCCGCCATGGTATTACAAAAATCGGGGGAGCACAACCACACAGTCACACAGAACCATGCCCCCATCGCCATCGCTATCGGGATCGGCATCGCTATGGAAATGTTTTGAATATCGAACCCGATGGCGATGGCGATAGCGATACCGATGGCGATACCGATAGCGATTGTATGATTCATGCCCATGTTGCATGCGTTTGCCCTGTGCTGCATCGATAACCCGGTTGACAGAAAACCCTCTTTCCCATAAAATCAGTTTTAAATTTAAGAATTTATCATGGAATGATTCTTCCTTCCCTAATCCCGTCACGGAAAAGACCCGGATGAACCCTGTATGCTGAAAAAAAAGACCCTTTACTGCCTGATTTTCCTGATGTTTCCCGCTGTTTCGGCCATGGGCGGCGAGGTGAGACCGGCCCTCCCCTTTTCCATCGCCTTCAACTACCATGGCTCCCCCCCGATAAACGAGCTTCAGGCCTTCGACATCGCGGTGATCGATCCTGACGCCAGGGGAATCGATCCACGGGCCAGCCGAAAGGCAGGATGCGACCTGTTTGCCTACGTGAGCGTCGGGGAAGCCGATCCGAACCGTTCATTCTACGCGGACATCAAGCCGGAATGGTTGATCGGGGACAACCCGGCATGGAAGAGCCGGCTGGTGAACCTGGCCGATCCTAACTGGAGGCGTTTTTTCCTCGACCATGTGGTGGAACCGCTCTGGGCTTCAGGTTACCGTGGTTTTTTCCTCGACACCCTGGATTCGTTCCTTCTGGTCAAAGACACAAAGCGTCATGCCGAACTTCAGGCAGGCCTTGTGCAGACCATCCGGTCGATCAGACAGAAGCATCCCGAAGCCCGCCTGATTCTGAACCGGGGATTCGAGATTCTGGAACAGGTCAAAGATGTGGCCTTTGCCGTGGCGGCGGAATCTTTGTTCCGAACCTTCGATCCCGCCACCGGGATTTACGGCCAGGTGAAGGAATCGGACAGACTTTGGCTTCTGGCGAAATTCGAAGAAGTCAGAAAAGCCGGACTTCCCGCCATATCCATTGATTACGTGGCTCCAAAAGACCGGGACCTGGCCCGTGAGACCGCTTCCCGAATCAGCGCCCTGGGGTTTATCCCCTGGGTCACCGACAAGGATCTCTCCACCGTGGGCGTGGGAACCGTGGACGTCCTTCCCCGCACTGTCCTGGGCCTCTACGACGGCAGCGAAGCCCCGGACCCCAGTTACACCAACCTTCACCGCTTTGCCGTGATGCCCCTCAACTACCTGGGATATCAGGTCGTTCTACACGACATGCGGGAACCCCTTCCTCAGGAATGTCTGAAAGGCCGCTACGCCGGGGTCATTGTCTGGCCCAATTCCGACAGTTCCGGTGTAAAACAGAACCTGCTGACCTGGGCCCTGCGCCAGCAGAAAGACGGGGTCCCCCTAATTTTTCTGGACCGCTTCGGGGTTTCCATAAAACCGTTTCTCAAAGCCATGGGCGGTCGTCTGACCCCTCCAAAACCCAAAGCCGGGCCCATGACCATCCTGAAAAAAGACAGCATCATGGGTTTTGAAACCATGGTCATGCCACCGAAAAAGTACATGCCCGTGCTGCGTTTCGACTCAAGCCGCCCTCTCCTGACTCTTGCTGGCCAGGGGTTCCAGAGTGACCCGGTGGCCATCACCCCATGGGGCGGGTACGCCCTGTACCCTTATGTGATCAACGAGCTCGTGGATAAAAAAGCCTGCTGGGTGATCAACCCCTTCGAATTTTTCAGGCAGGCCCTGCGCCTCCCGGCCTGCCCCGCACCGGATGTTACCACGGAAAACGGGGTGCGGTTGTTGATGGTCCATATCGACGCCGATGGTTTCGAAAGCCGTGTGGAAAACGCGGCAAGGCCCCTGGCCGTCACCGAACTCCGGGAACGGATCCTGATGAAATACAAACTGCCCACCACCTATTCGGTGATCACCAGCACCCTGGGCCACCTGGGCAAACCCACCCCGGAAACCGCCGTTTACCAGAACGAGGCCCGCCTTGTGTTCAAACTGCCCTGGATCGAGGCGGGCAGTCACACCTATTCCCATCCTTTTTATTGGGAACAGAACGAACTCACCCGGAAGGAGTACAAAGAGCAGTACCTTCCCATCCCCGGATACCGTTTCAACCATGAAACGGAAATCGCCGGGTCCATCCGCTTTATCGAAGAGAACCTTCTGCCGCCTGGCCGGAAAGTGAAACTTCTCCAGTGGACCGGGAACTGTCTGCCCGATGTCAAAGCCCTGGGCCTGTGCTATCAAATCGGGGTGGGAAACATCAACGGCGGGGACACCCTGATCAAGGAAACCAACCCCTTTGTCACCGATGTGGCCCCTCTTGGGATATACAGAAACGGACTGTTTCAGGTCTACGCACCGAACCAGAATGAAAACGTCTACACCAACAACTGGACCGGGCCGTTCTACGGCTACAGCCGGGTGATCGAGACCTTCCGTCTCACCGACAGCCCCAGACGTCTCAAACCTGTCAATATCTACTACCACACCTATTCGGCGACCAAAGAAGCGAGCCGGAAAGCCCTTGAAGATGTGTATGACTGGGCCGTGGCCCAGAACCTCCATGCCGTGTACACCTCGGAATACGTGGAAAAAGTGCTGGATTTCAACCGCACGGTCATCGCCCGGTTCGAAGATGGCTGGCTGATCCGGAACCACGGCCAACTCCGGCAGGTGCGGATCCCCGCAAACGCCGGCTACCCGGACCTGGATCGAAGCCGTAACGTGATCGGCTTTTCAGACCACCTGGATCAGCGATACATCCATCTGGGCCCGGGAGGTGACGCTGTTCTGAAACTCAAGGACACGCCCCCGGACCGTCCCTTTCTCTCGGCCGTTGCAGCACGGATCGTCACTCACCAGTGGACGGAAAAGGGGTTGAAGCTCACGTTGCAAGCCCACCGGGAAACTGAGATGGTTTTCCAAAACGCGGATAGCTGCCGTCTCTTAATAAAAGGAAGACAAAGTCCGATAAATAGGGTAAAAGGTTCATTTTCGTACTCACTCTCGGCAGGATCCCATGAACTCGACCTTGAATGCCCGAATAGAATCAGAGAACCGTGAGCGTTTCGCCAGCCCGGTGGTGATTTCGGGACTGGCCGGGATCGGTCTTCTCATGCTGCTGGTGCTTTACCCTGAGAAAAGCCTGCTCCGGCTTCTTTCGGCGCCTGAAGTGAACACCCCGGCCCAGCAGCGTTACCTGGAGGCCCTGATCCATCTTCGCGGGGTGGACCCGGAACTGTTGATCATTCTCGTTCGAAGCTACCTGGCCGCCGGGTCCACCGATCGTGCGGCCAGGGTCCTGGCCCTTCCGTATGATGCAAAAAACGCCGACCAAGCCGGGGTTTTCGCCAGTCTTGTCTACGAACTGAGACGGCAGCAACTGGCCCGTCTTTCGCCGGAAGACCCGTCATGGCATCAGGCCCGTCAACGATACGCCGATCAGATCGAAACATGGATCAAAGCCGGAGCCACGTCCCGTGATCTTTCGTCCTGTCTGTACGACGCCAAACATTTAGGTGACAAACAAACCGTCGGGCGGCTGGAGAATCTTCTCGGACTGGACATCAAACAGATCCCTAAAAATCTGACGACCACGGAAAAAGCGAAACTGGCCCTGGGTCAGGGAAACTACCTTGGGGCCGCAACCTTTTATTTCAGGGCCATGAAAACAGCCAAAGACCTTGACACCCGAAGAACCCTGTTCATAAAAGGCCTCAAGACCCTTCAGGCGGGCAACCTTCTGGATCAGGCCATGATTTCGGCCAGACGTCACCGGGGAGATCTGGTAAACGACCGGGCCACCCTGCTTTTTCTGATACGCCTGTCCCTGGCCGCCGGCCGGCCGGATCTGGCTCAAATATACAGCCGCATGGCGTTGTCTCTTCCATCATCCCGATCGGTGAAAGGGAGGGACCTTTGAAACGAAGATGCCTCGCCCAATGCCTGCTGGCTGTCCTGGCCATTTCACTTTTACCGGCCAGTTTCGAGGCCTCCACGCTCAGACCGGTCCTTGACATCAGGGCACCCTTTGACCAGGAACTGTTCGACCTTTCCTATTCGGTTTTCCTGGCCAACGGGAACCCCAAAGACGCCCTGGCCGTGGCCCGAAAAGCCCTCCTTGCCAGGCCTTCGGACAGGACCTGGAAAAAAAAGGCGGCCCAGAGCGCCGAGTGGTCCGGGAACCCGACCCTTGCCCTGGAATACTGGCTCGACCTGGTTCAATCAGGAGACAGGACCGCCGAAGATCCGGCCTTGAGGCTGTCCCGGGCCTTGAACGAATACCCGTCACGACACCTGCTGCTCAAAAAAAAGGTGACCACGGAAAAAACAGGCCCGGACCTTCACAAAGAGTATTTGGAGGTCACTGAAATCATGGGTCTGCCACGGGAAGCCTACGACCTTCTGGCGGAAAACAAAATACTGGGCGTGGATCCTGTGTGGAGTTTCACAGAACAGGCCCGCCTGGCCGAACTTCTGGGAAAGCCCGAGGCTGCCACAGCAGCATGGGAAAAGAGGGCGGCCTTGAAGCCGTTGAATCCACAGGAGTCACTGAACCTGGCCAGCCTTTGGTACGGACAGGGAGACAGCCTGAAGGCCTTTGACGCCATGGAACAGAGCGCTTCCCAGGCCCCGGAATCCGCCACGGTGTTCTGGGATACCTACAGATCCCTGGCCTATGCCCTTGGCAAAACAGCCGAAGCGGGCAAGGCATCGAAAATGCTGATCAACTCCGGCAGCGCCGGGGTCTCCGATTACCAGCTGATGCTGGACATCCACTCCGAAACAGAACCCGGCCGGGCCTACGCTTACGCCAGGGACGGATGGCGGAAGTTCAAAGAGCCAATTTTCTGGCACGCCCTTTCGGACACCGGACTTCGAAGCGGTCACACCCAGGACCTGGTTCATTTCATGGAGACCCTGACACCGGAAGAAGATGCCATCCTCAGCCGTGACGCCCGGTCATGGCTGGCCAGAAGCCAGGTATACCGGGGTGTCGGCAGAACACATGCCAGCCTGGACAGCGCGCGCCAGGCTGTCCGTCTCGCCCCTTCCGATCCGGAGATCTACAGCGCCTATCTCTGGCTTCTCATCGACCTGAAGCACCTCGACGAGCTCAGACACCAGGTCCGAACCCAGGAAGGCCGGATCGACCTGAAACGCCCGGAACTCCGGGAACCCCTCGCCGCGGCCCTTCTGATGCTGGGAGACACCTCCCGGGCCCTTTACCATTACCGCATGCTGGCCCCCCAGAAACAGAACGATCCGGCCTGGCTGGCCACCTACGCCGATGTACTGGAACAGGCCGGTGACCTCGAAGCCGCCTGGCAGGAACGACGTCGGGCCTTTTTTCTGCTACGGCATCAGTCCACAGGGAAATCCCTGTCGACCATATCGCCCCAGACCCTTGCGACCCAGGCCCGCCTTCTGCTCAGTTTATGCCGGGGAGACGATCTTTCGGTCCTGATCCGCAACATCGCCGCAGCAGCCCCCGATCAAGCGGCCCATGAACTGATCATCGGCTGGGCCATGGCCACGGGCAAGAACGATCTGGCGCGACTCTGGTACTGGAACCATTTTGCCAGGGCCGCATCTGGCCCTGAGTGGGCCAGACTGGGGCTGGCCCTTGAAATCAACGACCGACCTCTCATGGGAGATCTCCTTGACAACCGGCTGGACCTGCTTCCCTACCGGGACGCCATTGAGGCGGCCCGGCGGACAGGCTGGACAAACCTTGCCCAGCAGCACGCCTTCGACCGCCTGGAACTCAACTCCGGGGATCATCTGGCGGCGTCCATGATGCGGTACCTCGCCCAGTCCAGACCCGGTTATCTCCTCGCAGGCTTGACGTTTCAGGATCTGTCCGGAGTGGGCTGGATGGAATCGCGACTGGCCGTATCGCAGCCCCTGACCCATCGTTTCAGCCTCCTTGCCGACATGTCGGAGCGGGAATACACTCTTCTTGAAGGCACACCCCTTGTCAACCTTCCGGGGCATGACGCCAGTGGCAGCCTGACCCTGACCCGACTCCACGATGGCGGCCATCTGGCCCTGAAACTTGGCCTGAGGGAAAGCCTGGACAAGCCTTCGGCGGAAGGTTCCCTTGCCGGTTTGTGGCAACCGGGCCATGGGCTGAACCTGGAAGCCGTGCTGGATTTACACGGGAAAGCCGAGGAAACGGCCGCCCTGGCCGTGGGAGGCCGGAGGGACCGTCTGCGCCTGACGGCTTCAAGCTCCATCACCAGCCGGGATTCCCTTGTGATAGAGCTTGCGGCAGGCCGATTCCACGATGAAGACAGAGAATATCTGGGCGGGATGAGGTCTGTTCAGATGGAATTCCGCCATCAGATCACCCACGGCTGGCCCGACTCCGGCATGCGCGTTTTTGGCGGCGTAAACGACTACGATGCCGACGGAACCGTGGGGCCGACCCTTGCCACCCTGATTCCCCAGGCTGCCGATCCGTCCCCCTCTTTTTTCATTCCACGGAGTTTCGGCCAGGTGGGGGTGGGTCTGTATGGGGGGCAGGCCAACAAAGCTTCCCTGACCAGGACATGGCTTCCTTTTGCCGACCTCAGCCTGATCTGGAACAGCCGGTCAGGAATCGGGTTCAACTACAGCCTTGGAGCCGGTGGAAGTGTGACGGGTCTGGACCGCCTTGTCCTGGAAATCAGCCAGGGGACCGGGGAATTTGGAAAAAATGACTTGAGCACCACCCTCGGGGTGAGTTATCGGTATCTATTTTAACGGAGAGGAAAAAAATGAAACACGTTTTGATGTTGCTCGCTGCGGTATGTTTTTTCACAGGTTGCAGCACGCTGCACCATGGATCACGGGGTGAAGCACCGAAAAAAGCCACATGGGCCGTCCTTCCCTTTGTCAACAATACGGAGACACCCTACGCCGGAGAACGAGCCGAAGCCATCACCCAGGCCCTTCTCTACGCACGGGGCATCGACAAAGTCGCCGTCATGCCCCAGGAACCGGCCACCGGCATGGAAGCCTTGGGAGACCGGGGGCTCAAACGCCGTATGGAAGGTCTTGAATGGGCCAGAGAGCAGAAGATCCGGTATGTAATTCTTGGAACGGTCACCGAGTGGCGCTACAAAGTGGGACTTGATGGAGAACCTGTGGCTGGCGTGACGCTTCAGCTCATGGATCTGGAAGAGGACGCGATACTCTGGTCCGGAACCTCGGGGAAAAGCGGATGGAGCCGTGAATCGGTGAGCGCCCTGGCCCAGCAGGTTCTTGAAAACCTGATCGCAACCATCGGATTGAACTGACATGAAATCCTCGTCACGGATAACCGTCTGGCTGGAGACCCTGGGCCTGACCCTGGTCATCCCGGCCATGGGCCTCCTGCTGAACAGGGAAGATCCCTTCTTTGTCCAGTCCGATTTCCCATGGCTCTGGTTCGGACCACTGCTTGCGGGGTTACGCTACGGCATGGCTCCTGCCCTCGGTTCCGTCACCTTTCTGGCCGCATTCTGGTTTGCCGCCTCCGTGCCGGGTCTTGTCATGGGCGGTCCGCCCCTGCATTTCATGATGGGAGGCGCTCTGCTCGTTCTGATTGCCGGCCAGTTCAGCTCGATCTGGTCCACACGACTAAGACGCGAAGACCAGCTCAACCGACATGTGGAGGAGCGTTTCGAACAGCTTTCCCTGTCTTATTTCATGGTCCGCCATTCCCACGACAGACTGGAACAGAACCTGATCAGCCGTCCGATCACCCTGCGTCAGGCCATGATCGACCTGCGCACCCTGCTCACATCCGTGGGCGGCAAGGTCAACCGGGACCTGGCCCGGGACCTTGTGGTTCTCCTTTCCCATTACTGCTCCCTTTCGAGCGCCTCCCTGTATGAGGTCCAGAACGGACGGGTGTCACCCGAGCCTCTTGCGACCTGCGGTCAGGGGACCCCGTTCCGCCGGGACGACCTTCTGGTCAGGTCGGCCCTGGAATCCGGAACTGCGGCTTTCCAGGCCGTCAATCAGCTCTCCGATGACCAGGCCAGCAGCTATCTTGCCGTGGTGCCTCTAAGAACGAGCAGCGGAAGGATCCTCGCCCTGCTCCTGGTGAACGATATGCCATTCATGGCTCTGCACCGAGAAACTCTCCAGATTCTGGCCGTGCTCATGGCCTACGCCGCCGACCAGGTGGAAGCCGCCAACCTGGCGAAAAGCATTCTCGCCGTCTATCCGGACTGCCCGCCCCTGTTCGGAGCCGAGCTTTTCAAAATGTCGCGCCTTAACCGTGATCTTGATGTGATCAGCATCCTGGCCGTCATCACCCTGAAACCCGGACCGGAACGGGAGTCCATCTGTCTTGCCCTGGAACGCCAGCAGCGCGGGCTTGACCACAGTTGGCGGCGTGACAGACTGGACGACATCCAGTTCATCACCCTGCTGCCTTTTTCAGGTCCGGCCGCCCTTGAAGGATACCGGTCAAGACTCAACGACATATTGAAAAAACAGTTCCAGACCTCTTTTGACAATGAAGGCATCAGCCTGACATACGTGATCATGACCGGGGAAGATCCCCTGAAGCAGTTGGACAAACTGTTGACGGAGGAGAACGCATGAGCAACATCAAGCTGCTGATGTACGCCTTTTTCAGTGAGCAGTCGGCCCTTCTCGCCGTTTTCAGCTCCCATCCGGTCTGGCAGCGGGCGGTCCTTTTCTTCACCGGGCATTTTATCTCCTCGATTCTTTTTTCCATGCTGGTCACAGCCGCCCTGCCCCGGCGTTTTACCGGCTCGAGGCCATGGCTTCTGGCCTTTTTTTTCTGCTTCAATTTTTTCATTCCAGCTCTGGGTGCCGTAGGAACCCTCACCTTCCTGCTCTACTTTCTCAGATTTTACGAGAAAAAGGTACGACCGGAATTTTTCCACGCCCCTCTTCCCCCGTTCATGTCGGAAGCGGCGGACCCTGGAGCCGGTATGGGAGAAGGTGGGGCCTGGTCCCGTCTCAGAGCAGGAAACCTGCCCCGGGAACAACGCCTCAAGGCTCTTCTTGCCGTTGGAGCCGTGGGCGGAGGCAACGCGGGTAATTTTCTCCAGCAGGCCACCGCTGACCACGACGATGAAATCCGCCTTCTGGCCTTCAACCTCTGTGAGCGTCAGGAACAGACGATCCAGAAGGTGATCGCCAGCCAGCTGGCCGAATTGGAAACAGCGGATACTCCGGAAAGAAAAGGCATCCTCTGCCAGGGTCTGGCTTTCTCCTATTGGGAAATGATATACCGTTCCCTGGTCCAACAGGATCTCAGGGATTTTTTTATGGAAAAGGCGGCCTATTATTCCGACCAGGCCCTGCTGCACGGAAGCGGCTCTTCCGAGCTTCGTCTTCTCATCTGCCGGATCAGCCTTTACCGTGGAGATCTGGACAAGGCCCGGGAGTCTATCCAGGCCGCCGTGGATGCCGGGGCCGACTCGGCCAGGGCTCTGCCCTACCAGGCTGAGCTGGCTTTTTACAGCCGGGATCTCAAGGAAGTCCGCCGCCTGCTGGCCCAGGAAAAAGCCCTGCGCCTCAAACCGGGTATCGGACCGGTGGCCCGTTTCTGGAGCATCGCCCATGACTGAAAAACTGCCAGTCTCCGACCATGTAGACATCATGCTGCTCCTCGAAGGGACTTTCCCATACGTGAGCGGTGGTGTTTCCAGCTGGGTCCACCAGATCATCCGGGGTTTCCCCCAGTACACCTTCGGCGCCGTCTTCATCGGCAGCCGGCGAGAGGATTACGGGGACATCAAGTACCCGTTTCCCGACAATCTGAAACACCTGGAAACCTATTATCTCCAGGATGAACACAGCAAGCCGCCCATCGCCCCCCTGCGGGGAGACGAAAAAGGATTCGCCATCCTGGAAAGGCTGCACAACTGGTTCGCCAATCCCTGGCCGGAAGGCCTGCCCGACGAGTTGAAAAAAGTGTCGTTCTACCTGAACCGGGAAAACGGCGTGGACTACACCCAGTTTCTCTATTCGGAACGATCCTGGGAATACATCTGCCGGCTGTACGGAGAACGGAGCAGAGACCCCTCGTTCGTGGACTACTTCTGGACCGTGCGCAACATGCATACCCCGATCTGGCAGCTGGCGTCCATTGCCGGGAATCTGATACCGGCCCGGGCCTACCACACCGTGTCCACGGGGTACGCGGGTTTTCTGGGAGGCCTTCTCCGCCACCACACGGGCCGCCCCCTGATTCTTTCCGAACACGGGATCTACACCAAGGAACGTCGCATCGACATCTTCAACAACAACTGGATCCAGGACAACCGCAACGCCCTTCAGAGGGACCTGACCCAGGTCAGCTATTTCCGGGATCTCTGGATCAGGTTTTTCGAAACCCTGGGACGTTTCTGCTACGACGCCAGCGACCGGATCGTCTCCTTGTACGACGGGGTCAGGGACAGACAGATCAGTGACGGGGCAAGCCCGGACAAAATCACCGTGATCCCCAACGGAATCGACCTGGACCGGTTCGCGCCTCTCCAAAACACCCGGCCTGCCGATCCACCCATGGTGCTGGCGCTTCTTGGACGTGTGGTCCCCATCAAGGATGTGAAAACCTATATCAGGGCCATCCGTATCCTGGCCGCCTACTTTCCGGATATCGAAGGCTGGGTGGTGGGCCCCGAAGGAGAGGCCCCGGATTACGCCGACGAATGCAGGGCTCTGGCCCGCAGCCTGGACATTGAAAACCGTGTCCGCTTCACCGGTTTCATGAACCCGGTGGAACTTTTTCCGAAAATAGGCCTTCTGGTGCTTTCATCGATCAGCGAGGGCCTGCCCCTGGTGGCCCTGGAAGGATTCGCCGCCGGTGTGCCCCTGGTGGCCACCGACGTGGGAGCCTGCCGCCAGCTGGTGGAAGGCGGGGACGATGAGAACCGGGCTCTCGGATCTGCCGGAGGCGTGGTGCCCATCAACAACCCCCAGGCCCTGGCCGACGCCTGCAGCCGGCTCCTGGGAGACAGAGCCGCGTGGGACCATGCCCGGGACGCGGCTGTCCGCCGTGTCGAAACCTACTACACCCAGCCAGGGATGTTCGAACGTTACGGGGCTTTGTATCGGGAGGGTCTGGAATAAATGGCCGGTATCGGATTCGAGCTGAGAAAACTGATGAAGGGCAGAAGCTACAGCTCTCTTCTTGTGGCCTATACCTATGCGGGGGTGATCAGCTCCGGGCCCTGGATTCTCTCGATCATCGCCGTTCTCATGATCGGCGTGATCTCCCTTCCGGTGGTGGTCCCCCCTGACCTGGTCTCCCGTTTCCAGACCGTGGTCACCTACCTGATCGCCTTCAGTCTAATGCTCACGGGGTTTGTTCAGCTTTCCTTCACCCGCTATGCGGCCGACAGAATTTTCGACCGGGAGCACCACCGTCTCCTTCCCAACCTGAACGGCCTTCTCCTGGTGGTCATCGCCGTCAGCGGCATTTTGTCTTACCCCGTCGCCCTGTTGACCTTTCCTGAGCAGAGCCTGTTTTTCCGCCTTCTGTTCGCAGCCTGTTTCGTGGTTCTCTGCTGTGTCTGGGTCACCGCCGTCCTCCTGTCCGGGCTCAAGGATTACAAGGCCATCCTGATCAACTTCTTTCTCGGTTACGGTTCGTCTCTTCTGTTCACATTCCTGATGCGTCACGGCAACCTCGAAGGTCTTCTCCTGGCTTTTCTCGCCGGGCAGTTCATTCTTCTTCTGGGCATGTTCCGCGTGGTGTTCCGGGGGTATCCTTCAAAAATTTTCATCGAATTCGATTTTCTCAGACCCCGTCGCATGTACCGGTCTCTGATGATGACCGGCTTCCTTTACAATCTGGGAATCTGGACAGACAAACTGATTTTCTGGTTCCACCCCCTGACAGGCTCCGATGTCATCGGCCCCTTGAGGGCTTCTTTGGTTTACGATCTTCCGGTGTTCCTGGCCTATCTTGCCATCATCCCGGGCATGGCGGTGTTTCTGGTGCGGATGGAAACAGATTTCGTGGAGTATTACGAACGGTTCTACGACGCGGTCCGGGAAGGCGGCTCCCTGTCCTACATCCAGGAAATGAAAGATGAAATGGTAAGGGTCGCCCGGGAAGGCATCTACGATATCATCAAAATCCAGGCCATCGCCACCATCACCGTGATCGTGGCTGGCCGTCAGCTTCTGGCCTGGGCCGGAATCTCGGAAATCCACCTGCCCCTTTTGTCTGTCCACGTGGTTTCCACCGGTTTCCAGGTGGTTCTCCTGGGCATTTTGAACATCTTCTTCTACTTAGACAAACGCGGCCGTGTGTTTTTCCTGACAGCCCTTTTTGCCGCACTGAATCTCGTGGCCACCCTGGTTTCCATCTGGCTGGGTCCTTATTTTTACGGCTACGGGTTTTCCCTGGCCCTGATTGTCACCATTTCCGTGGGCATGGGCCTCCTTGACACCGATTTCCACCGGCTTGAATACGAAACCTTCATGCTTCAGTAGCCTGCTTGGTCAATCACTGGATGATCGCTCAGTGTAAACGCATGTAAGATTTACCGACATGTCATGTTAAGCCAGAGCTCCCAACCTTGTCATTCCGGGCGGCCTCCGATATCACCGATTGATAGAAACATCTTCAGAATTTGGCAAAACAAAACCATTAGAGAGCCGAAGCTGACCCGGAATCCAGGCCCGCATGGGCTAAGTCCCCTGTTCAAATCGAGGTTTACCTCTTTTTCGGGCATGGTTTCCGGATAATCGGTATCGGCATCGCTATCGGGTTCGATATTCAGAACAATTCGATACCGATACCGATAGCGATGGCGATGGCAAGATCCATGAGAATGTTACATGCGATTGCCTGGATGATCGCTCAGTGTATTTGACATCATTTTGCGACTTACGTATACTGACCCTTAAAAATAGAATCATCCAATACGTAAATAAGACAGATCATCGCGATTGTTCCGATATCGGCGGTCATCCGGGGCGCAGACAAACCCGGGACAGCAGACCTTCACCGTTTTTCTACCAGGGTCACACCCTACAGACAGGGGCAATGTCATGGACAGTATTTACTACAGAATCATTTTCACCGGCCTGAAGAACGACACCCTATCCGACAAACTGATCGCCTACCTGAAAAAAGGCCTGGGCCTGTCTGACATGGAGATCCGCAATATCCTGCTGTCTCCTCCACGTGTGCTGAGGCGTGCTGACAAAAAGGAGTCGGCCTTTGCCATCTCACGGCTTGTGGAGGAGTACGGGGGAGATGTCATCGTTGAACCCGTTGAAAAAGACGATTCCCTGCCCTTTTCCATCACATCCGGGAATTACCGCCGAATCTGCTCTGAAATGAAAAAGTCGGTGATGGGCTTTTTCAGGCTGACCCTGATCTGCGCGAAAATTGTTCCCAACAACGACGGCGCCCCCATTCCCTCCCTTCTCGACGAAGGATGGGAGGAAAAGATCGAAAACAGAATCAGCGGATGCGCCGTGGTTCTGGTGATGGACGAGGTCCGGTTTCTCGTCCTGGACTTTCTTTCCAAAGATCACAGGGAATACAGCCGCCTGTCGAAATTCGACGAGGCCTGCCGGGATCTTTTCGGCGACAAGGTCAGCGTGTTCCGGGGCCTCGCCCTTTTTCCAGAAAACGGAACCAACGCCTTTGAACTGATGATGCACGGGGAAAAAACCGCATCAAGGGTCGAAGCCCCGCAGGTGAGCCCTGGATCCAGGACAGATGAAGAGGGCCGCCTTTCTTTGAAATCCATCATCAAAGACGGGGAAACGGCCATGGACCTGTTCCAGCAGATGCTGATCGGCTCCCGGGGAAAGGCTTTCAAATGGCTCACGGAACGGAGTCTCGACGATCTCTGGCACGGACTGGGCCTTTTGCCCAAAGTCAGGCAGCGGGAGTTTCTCTACCGGCTGCCCCTGGATTCCCCCCTTATTCCGGGCCTGGAAGAGGCAATCCGAAAAAACAGGAAACCCGAGACCTCCCCATCCACGAACCGCCTGACCGAAGAAATGCTGATCCGTTTGAGCGGATTCGACCACGCGGGCGATCATGAGCGCATGAAACAGGATATCAGCCGTGATCTGAAAAAAGTGGAATCCTTCCCCACCCTGTCCAAGGTGGTGGTGGCCATCATGGATATCGCCAAAAAACCGGATTCTTCCCTGGAAGAACTCAGCACCGTAATCCGGAACGACCCGGCCCTGACCCTTTCGATCCTGAAAATGGTGAATTCGGCGTATTACGGGTACCGCCAGAAAGTGGACTCCATTGAACGGGCCGTGGTAATTCTGGGACGTGACGAAATCGTGAACCTGGCCCTGGGGCTTGGTGCCATGAAGGCCATCGACAGGAGCGATTCCCGGGGACTCTACCAGCCCAAAGCCCTGTGGCATCACCTGATGGGAACAGCCCTGATCTGCCGTTTCCTCTACAAACGCTACAACCGGAAAGACGATCCGGTCCTGTTCACCGCAGGCCTCCTGCACGATTTCGGAAAAATCTTTCTGGTGGAACACTACCCCGACGCCTACGGCCGTCTCCATCTGGAATCCGTCGAGATGGACATTCCCCTCTATGAACTGGAAGAAGAGTGCTTCGGTGTCAACCATGCGGTGATCGGCAAACACCTCGGGGCGACCTGGAACCTGCCTGAGCCCCTGATCCAGGCGGCCGCCTTCCATCATCAGCCGTTCTTCGCCACAGAACACGCCACCCTGGCCGCCTTTATCGGATTCGCGGATTTCCTGTACCACCGGTGTTTCCCTGCCGAAGATCCCAAACTGGCCGCGCCCTGTTCGCCGCCTCGTCTCACCTACGGCCACTGGCAGATCCTTACCGAAGCCTGTCAGAACCTGGCCCATGACGGCATGGACGCCATTGTGTCCGACGCACGGGTCTATCTCAAGGAGAACGAGGGAATTTTTTCCGTGCTCGGTTGACGAAAAAAAACGGGCAAACCTTCTTCCGGATATCGGCAACCTCTCGCATGGGCCGAGACACCTGAAGATCAACGGGCTTTTTTCAAATAGCCCCCTAATAAACCCTTGACCTTTTCAGATAAATACTTTAAAAACCTTTTGTCTTTTTCACGAAATCCGTGAAATGATGTTTTTTTAAAATTCATGGCGATGTAGCTCAGTTGGTTAGAGCATGCGGCTCATATCCGCAGTGTCCTTGGTTCAATTCCGAGCATCGCTACCAAAAAATAAAGCCTTCCCGAATAATTCGGAAAGGCTTTTTTGTTCTGGGAAAACCCTGAAACCCCTTGAAATCCGAAGCTTTCAGATGGTATATAGTCCCAGATTTCATCAGGGCGAGTATTTGGGTTATCCCATTAAAAACATTTGGTATCCGCCAAATCGTGACACACTGGCGGACAGGCCGGGGAGTTCAGGCATTGGACATCGTCACGCGATTCGACAGCATCGTTGAAAAAAAAATCCGGGAGGCCCAGGAGCAGGGGAAATTCGACAACCTCCCCGGTCACGGCAAGCCCCTTGACCTTGAAGAGGACGGCCATGTTCCAGAGGATCTCAAGCTCTGCCACAAGATTCTCAAGAATGCGGGGTGTGTCCCCAAAGAGCTTGAAATCAATCTTGAAATCAGGAAAATGGAAGACCTCATCGCCGGAATGACCGATGTGGCCGCCAAATACGGGGCCATGAAGAAACTCGGCGTTTTGAAACAAACCATGCTGAAATCAAAATCCGCCGCCGCATTCCACGTACCGGAAGCCTACGTGGACAAACTGGTGGAACGCATGGAAAAGAAAACTTTCTGATCACAAAGCCCCGGACAACGAACCGGGAAGAACAACGATGGAACTCGGAACCATGACAAAAAAAACACTGGCCCTGATCTCGGGCGGCAGATCATCCGAACGGGAAGTCTCCCTGAACGGAGGCAACCAGGTCTTCGAAGCCCTGAACAAAGACAGATACACCATCCGCCGCTATGACCCGGCCGTGGACCTTGGCCAACTGGTCCAGGACGCCCCGGACATCGACGTGGCCCTGATCATCCTCCACGGCGTTTACGGAGAAGACGGAACCATCCAGGGCCTCCTCGAACTCCTGGGCATTCCCTATCAAGGGTCCGGCGTTCTCGGCAGCGCCCTGGCCATGAACAAACTGGCCTCCAAAAAGATTTACCGTGAGAGCGGGCTTCCGGTTCCGCCTTACAAAGCCGCAAGCAAATGCAAACCTTTCGATGTGGAAGACTGCATCGAAACCCTGGGCCTGCCCCTTTTCGTCAAACCCGCCTCAGGCGGGTCGAGCATCGGCATGAGCCGGGTCACCAAAAAAGAAAAACTTGAAGCGGCCCTTTCCAAAGCCTTCGAGTACGACGATCTGGTTCTGGTGGAAACATTCATCGAAGGCCGGGAAATCACCGGAGCCGTCATCGGCAACGACGATCCATCCGCCCTTCCCCTGGTGGAAATCACCCCCTCCATTCCTTCCAGCACCTTTTTCGACTACGAAGCCAAATACACTCCTGGCGGAGCAAAAGAAATCTGCCCCGCCCCCATCAGCAAAGAGCACACCGAAGCCATGCAGGCCCTGGCCGTCGAAGCCCACAAGGCCCTGGGCCTCCGGGGATACAGCCGGACCGACATGATTCTTTCCGGGGATTCGTATTACATCCTTGAAACCAACACCATTCCAGGGATGACGCGGACCAGCCTCCTGCCCCTGGCCGCCGGAACCGCCGGAATCCCCTTTCCGGACCTTCTGGACCGGCTGATCGACCTGGCCCTTGAAAAAAAATGACCAACAACCATTTGAATTCAAACCCAAAGGAAACGATATGAGTAAAATGAACATCCTTGTCATCGGAAGCGGCGGAAGAGAACACGCCCTGATCTGGAAAATCGCCCAGAGCCCGCTGGTCAAAAACCTGTACTGCGCTCCGGGCAACGCCGGTATCTCGAAGATGGCCACCTGCGTGGACATCAAGGCCGACGATCTTGACGGCCTTCTCGCCTTTGCCCAGGCTGAAAACATCGGACTCACCGTGGTGGGTCCTGAAGCCCCCCTGTCCATGGGAATCGTGGACCTTTTCGAAAAGAAAGGACTCAAGGTATTCGGGGCCAGTAAAAAAGCGGCCCAGATCGAAGCCAGCAAATCCTTTTCCAAGAACCTGATGGCGAAATACAAAATCCCCACAGCCGCCGGAAAAAGTTTCACCAGCATGGAACCTGCAGAAAAATTCATCAAAAGCCAGAATGGAAAAGCCCTTGTTCTCAAAGCCGACGGTCTGGCCGCCGGGAAAGGCGTTCTGATCTGCTCAACGGAAAAAGAATCCCTGGCTGCCCTCAAAACCATCATGAAGGACAAAGCGTTCGGCGACGCCGGTTCCAAAGTGGTGATCGAAGAATGCCTCCAGGGTGAAGAAGCCTCGTTTCTTGCCCTTACCGATGGGAAAACCGTTCTCCCCCTGCCCTCTTCCCAGGATCACAAACGCGTATTCGACGAAGACAAAGGCCCCAACACCGGAGGCATGGGCGCCTATTCACCAGCCCCCCTGGTGGACAGCATCCTTCACGACAAAATCATGAACGAGGTGATGATCCCCACCGTGAAAGCCATGGAAGCCGAGGGCACTCCCTATAAAGGCATTCTCTACGCGGGCCTCATGATCGACCGTGACAGAATCAAAGTTCTGGAATTCAACGCCCGCTTCGGCGACCCTGAAGCCCAGCCCCTTCTCATGCGGGTGAAAAACGATCTGGTGGATCTGATGCTGGCCTGCATCGACGGAAACCTGGACCGCCACACCATGGACATCGACGAACGCTCCGCCGTCTGCCTGGTCATGGCCGCCGGAGGCTACCCCGATTCCTACGCCAAGGGTCGTGAGATTTCAGGCCTCGACGACGCCGCGAAAATGAAAGACGTGGTGGTGTTTCACGCAGGAACCAGCTTTGAAAAAGACAAGGTCGTCACCTCAGGAGGCCGTGTTTTAGGTGTCACCGCCCTGGGAGACACCGTGGAAAAAGCCATCGAAAAAGCGTATCAGGCCGCAGGAAAAATCTCCTGGGACAAGGTCCATTACCGGAAAGACATCGGAAAGAAAGCCCTGGACCGACTGAACACTCCGCCCCAGGTGGGCATCGTCATGGGCAGCGACTCGGATTTTGTCGTGATGAAAGAGACGCTGGTCATTCTGAAGAAATTCGGGATTCCCTACGAAATCACCGTGGCCTCCGCCCACAGGACACCCGAGCGCGCCGCCCTGTTCGCCTCCACAGCCCGTGAACGTGGCGTCAAGGTCATCATCGCCGCCGCTGGCCAGGCCGCCCATCTCGCCGGTGCCATGGCCGCCCAGTCCACACTTCCCATCATCGGGGTTCCCATTGATTCCTCGGCCCTGAACGGACTGGACGCCCTTCTTTCCACGGTCCAGATGCCTCCGGGAGTCCCCGTGGCCACTGTGGCCATCGGAAAACCCGGCGCCACCAACGCAGGCATCCTCGCCGCCCAGATCATCTCCATCGCCGACCCCAAAATCGCGAGCTATCTGGCGGAATACAAAGAAGACATGGCAAAAAGCGTGATCAAGAAAGCTGCGGCCCTTGAAGCCAAATTGAAATAATTTTTTTTGAGCGGGTGGAACCAGACTCCACCCGCTCAATGTAACAAGGCATGAACAACATCCCATGAAACGCATTCCTTACACCGCCTCCAACATCATTCAGGTTGATCCCCAAAACCCCAATCCGGACATCATCTCAAAGGCGGCTCGTATCATCGAAGAAGGTGGAATCGTCATCATCCCCACACAGGGTCTTTACGGTATCGCTGCGGATGCATTCAATGACAAAGCCACAGAAAAAATTTTCACAATAAAGAATCGCCCTTCAACCAACCCACTCCTTATCTTTATTAAAGAAACTGGCGTTCTTGACTCCCTGGTCACAGATATTTCTCCTGACGCAAAAAAACTCATGGCTGCTTTCTGGCCCGGCAAAGTGACCCTGATATTTCATGCCAAACCCCATCTGCCCCGCGCCCTTACAGCGGGTACGGGAAAGATCGGCATCCGCATCCCTGGGCATCCGGTGACCTCCGCTCTTGTGGAAGCCCTCGTTTGTCCCATCACCGGCACAAGCGCCAACCCCTCCGGAAAAAAAGGATGCCACGATATTTTTTCCCTTCCAGATTCCATCCTCTCAAACGCCGACCTCATCCTCAACGCCGGCCCTCTCAAAGGTGGATCCGGTTCCACCGTCATCGACACAACCATCCATCCCGTAAGGATTCTTCGTGAAGGCGCGGTCTCTTCAAAAGCAATTTTTAGATCCTTTGTTTGATATTTAATTGACAAACTCAAAGATATTGAATAAATAAACGCGCATTGCCGGAGTGGTGAAATTGGTAAACGCAGTGGACTCAAAATCCACCGGAGGCGACTCCTTGTCGGTTCGATTCCGACCTCCGGTACCAATAAAAGAATAAGGGCTTACATAAATCGCCGGCAAAGCCGGAGGCTACAGTCTGTTGTGTCTTTACTGACAGCGGATGGCTTCAGGAAGAGACGACGACTTTGGATATTTCGTGCTTCACAATAAGGAAAAACACGGAATGACAAGGGGAAAATAGCCAAAGTACTTATTTCTTCGGCAATGGTTTTGTCGTTGAGAATATACTTTAGCAGCCCCTAATCAAACCAACGCCCAGCCCATCGCACCAACACCATGTATAACCTCCGTTACACATTCTAAATTCAAATTTTACATAATAGTGCCAATAAAAAACTCAAAAGCACCAATTCCAACTCCGAAATTAAAAACTTAATACACTGGAATATTGAATCTTTCTGATAATTTATTTGAGAAAATCAAAAATGGCATACCATATGCATATGACATAAAAAAATTTGATTTTACATTATTTGAAAAGGAGGGGGTGAAAAACAAATCGTTTAAAGATAAAAATTATTAACTGTTTAAAACCATTAACTCTAAAAGAAAAAGCCAAACCCTTCGTGAGATCGGGACGGAAAGCCACGGATCTTAAATCAAGACCGCCGGGTTACCTTGGAAACAAGGAGAAAAAAATGAAGAATTTTTCAAGAGTTACTATTTTAGTTTTTTTAGCATCAATACTTGTAGTTGGTAGTTCATTTGCTGCACCTTTTAATATTAGACCTACCAATGCTCTTAATTCTAATATTAATAACGGAGAGCCAAATCTTCAGGATGTATTAAACACCCTTACTGGTGTGACGACAGGAACTCCTGCCGTCATTGATGCTGTCAATGATCAAAACACCGCAGCGCTTTGGCAAACAAGTGATGTTGTTGGTGCAAAAACATATACAGTTGCAATGTTCACAGCAGGTGCTGGAACGTTAGGAATTTACAATGCAGCTGGAGTAGAACAAGATTTATTTACACTCAATGATGTAGAACCTTGGACCGATGGGACGATTGGTTTTAAAAATACCAAAATATCCTTTTCAGCAACAAGTGAAGGCCTTGATTACATGTACTATAATGGCACTGGCTATTTCGGTGGTGTTAAGAAAGGAGATTTCTCAACTTTTGGTTTTTACTGGAACAACAATTATACCGAAGACAGTAAGAATAGTGATGCGGCAAGAGCTCTGACATATTTAGTTAATACTGGAACTGATATATATTTAAATTCATATGACAATCAACCTAGCCTTGGCAAGCTTGCAGGGACAGCATCCGGCAATGATGATTGGGTTATAGCATTTGAAGATGGAAATGATATGGATTTTCAGGATGCAGTATTTTATGTACAAGATATGAAACCAGTCCCCGAACCCGGCACCATGATCCTCCTCGGAACTGGCCTCCTTGGACTTGCTGGCGCGCGCAAGAAAAAAATGGTGAAATAGCATTTCATTGTTAATTTCATCCAAAACAAAAAAAGGCAGAATACAAACGTATTCTGCCTTTTTTAATGTGCAAACAGAAGATGGGGGTTATTGAACCGCACATTCCGCACAATAAACTCCAAACCCTCGATAATTTTATATTCTAATAAAT
>CAZWTY010000059.1:0-27773 GCA_964637565.1 uncultured Desulforapulum sp. | reverse complement strand
TCAAGAATATAAAAAGGATACACCATGAGTGATACACCCAAATGCCCTGTGTGCGGTTCGGAATACACCTACGAGGACGGCCCGATGATCATCTGCCCGGAATGCGCCCATGAATGGGCCAAAGACAGTGCCGGACAGGACGGGGATGGAGAAAAGGTCGTGCGGGATTCCGCGGGCAACGTGCTGAATGACGGAGACACGGTGACAGTGATCAAAGATCTCAAGATCAAGGGTTCCACGTCCGTGGTCAAGGTGGGAACCAAGGTGAAGAACATCCGGCTGGTGGACGGCGATCACGACATCGACTGCAAAATCAGCGGGATCGGGGCCATGCAGCTGAAATCCGAATTTGTCCGCAAAGCCTGATATTTTTGGATTGTTCATTCCCGGTGAGCCTGTCGTCGGGACTCACCGGGAAAACGCCCCATCAGAAGGGAATGTCGTCGTCAGGCGGGGGCTGGAACCCGGGGTCGCCCATGTAGGGATCGAAATCCGGGGAAGGACCCTGGTTGAAATTGTTCTGGTTCTGGGGGCCGTTGTTCTGGTTGTTCTGGAAGTTCCGGTTGGGCTGGTTGTAGGAACCGCCTCCACCTCCCTGGTAGCCTCCGCCGCCACCCTGGTAACCGCTGTTCTGCTGGTAACCGCCTCCTCCCTGGCCGGGGGCGCCGCCTTCTCCCCGCGCTCCTAAAAACTGGATGGCGTTGGCGATGATGTCGGTGTTGTAACGGGTGATGCCGTCTTTTTCATAGGACGTGGTCTGGAGCCGTCCTTCCACGTAAACCTGTTTGCCCTTGGTGAGGTAGCGGCCGCAGGTTTCGCCAAGTTTAGCAAAGGCCACGACCCGGTGCCATTCGGTTTTTTCCTTTTTTTCTCCTGTGGCTTTGTCGGACCAGAAATCCTTGGTGGCTACGCTAAATCTGGCCACGGCCATGCCGGAAGGGGTGTAGCTCACCTCGGGGTCCTTGCCCAGGTTGCCGATGATCATGACTTTATTCAGACTGGCCATTGGTTCCTCCTTGGGAATGCTTGCTTGAGAAAACGCCTCCGGATAGGGAGGACGCGATGGTTCGTAACTGGGTTCGTTTTGAAAATGAATGATAGATACAGGATATGGACGCCGATGTCAATCGGACCTTCTTGGCCTATAATAATGGTTGTCTTTACGGCGTTTTTCAGCTTTAATAGCGGCAAACATACTGAAAATGAAGAAAAGCGCGCCTTCAGGGTTCAGTCCCAAAGAAGGGCTGAATGAACCGTCTTTTTGGAAAGGGATCTGTTGATACCGTGATGACCAGGATATGGAGAACCATGACCGCCGCCCTGACCGGCCTCGTCTTTTTCATGACGGTGACGAAAGGTTTCGCCGACGAGGGCGGGTCCGTATCCTGGACCATGAACATCATCGGGCTTTTCGGAGGGCTGGCTTTTTTTCTGTTCGGCATGGAGCTGATGAGTCTGGGCATGAAAAACGCCGCGGGCAACAAACTTCGCGGCATCCTGGCCGCCCTGACGGGCAACAGGTTCAGAGCCCTGATCCTGGGTTTCGTGGTCACCCTGATCATCCAGAGCGGGGGAGCCACTTCGGTGATGCTGGTGGGATTTGTCCAGGCCGGACTCATGGCCTTTTCCCAGACCATCGGGGTCCTGATCGGCGCGGGGATCGGCAAGACGGTGACCATCCAGCTCATCGCCTTCAAAGTCACGGATTACGCCCTGCTGTTCATCGCCCTGGGCTGCCTGATAAGGCTGGCCGGCCGAAAAGAGACGGTGAAAAGTGTCGGAGAGGTGATCCTCGGGTTCGGCATTTTGTTCTACGGTCTGGACCTCATGGGGGATTCCATGGCTCCCCTGGGCAAAAGCGAGGCGGTCAGGAACGTCCTGGGACGGCTGGCCAACCCTTTTATCGGCCTGGCCGTGGGAACGGCGATCACCGCCGTCATCCAGAGCAGCACGGCGTTTATCGGCATCCTGATCATCCTGGGGACCAGCGGGGTGATCCCCTCCCTTGAAACCATGGTTCCCATGATTCTGGGGGCCAATATCGGCACCTGTATCACGGCGGGCATGGCCAGCATCGGCACAAGCCAGGAAGCGAAACGGGTGGCCGTGGCCAATTTTCTTCTCCGGGTTTTCGGCGTGGCCGTGTTTTTCTGTTTCGTCCCCCAGATTACGGTTTTCGTGGGAAGGCTGACCGGCTCCGTGTCGTCGGGTATCGCCCGCGACATCGCCAACGTGCACACCCTGTTCAACGTGTCCCTGATCATGTTCATGCCCTTCACCACCCAGTTCGCGAATTTCATTATCCGGATCATGCCGGACAGGCCGGTGGATCTGCTCCGCCGCCACACCACCACCTTTCTCGACGAAGGAAAGATCCTTTCACCTGTTCTGGCCCTGGACCTGGCCCGTTCGGAAATTTCCAGAATGGCCGGGGTTCTTGAACGGATGCTCCGGGCCATCGCCGTTCCCTTTGTCACCGACGACACGAAAAAAGACAAGGAGCATCCCGAGCTGACCCTGATGGAAGGGGTGGACCACCGGGAAGAGGAGCTGGATTTCCTCGAGGAGAAAATCGTGTCCTACCTGATCCGCGTGGCCCAGATGGGAAGTTCCGCAGAGTGTACCCAGAGCGCCTACGCCATGATCTCCATCGTCAAGGATATGGAAAGCATCGGAGACATCGTCCACCGGAATGTGATCCCCCTGATCGCCAAAAAGAAAGCGCTGAAACATGATTTTTCCATCGAAGGCCGGGAAGAGCTGACCATCTACCACCGGAAAGTCTGCAACCAGATCCGCCTGCTCAAGGAGTCGTTCGCCGAACGGGACCTGGAAAAGGCCAAAAACATCATGGCCAAGGAGCGGAAATACCTGGACCTGGAGCTTCAGTACAGGGTGCGCCATCTGAACCGTCTGGTGTGCAAGCGCCTGGAATCCATGGAAACCCACGAGGTCCACATGGAACTGATGAACCTGATGAGCCAGATCATCGTGTACACCTCGAACATCGCCAAAACCTTTCTCCAGACCCAGGTCCAGGACAGGAAGCTGTTGCTGTGATATGCCGCCAGGCAGGGTCGAAACGCTCTCGCTGATCGGTATCGGCATCGGTATCGCTATCGGGTTCGGTATCGGTATCGGGTTCGATCGTCAGAACATTTCGATAGCGAACCCGATCCCGATAGGGATAGCGATGGTTAAGATCCATGCCGATGATCCATGCGATTGCCCTGGCTGCCCAGACAGTTCGCTTGACAGGTCTTTGAGGGCCATGGTACTTTGCTGTAAAACAAATCTTAATTCCATCTGATGATTTCCATTTCAAAAACGGACGTTTCTTTTCGGGAGATTCCATGATTCCGAAGTCACATCGTGCAGAGAGACAGGGCCGCCTCTCCAGGGTGAGTTTCTTTCTGAATTTCCACCCATGGCCTTTTCTCAAGATGCTTCGGACAGGCTGTCTTGCCTTGATTCTCGCGATGATTATCCCCGCTGCAACTGTTTTTTCTCAAGACTCCCATGATCTCACATCGGAAAAACGGGCCTGGCTGGACAGCAACCGGGACAAGCTGGCGCTTGACGTCAATGCGGAACGGCCGCCCGTGGAATTTACGAACGTTGCTGCGGATAAGACAGCCACGACCGATCCCCCACCGGTCGGGCGTGAACAGAGCTGGCGTCGATGGATGGTGCCTGGTGATAAAAACGGCATGACCCCCGGAACGAGAAATATTCTCGTTCTGGCCGGAAGCCTGGGACTGATCGTTCTTTCGGCCCTTCTTGGGGTCAGCTACGTTCTGAGACAAAGGCTGAAGGAAAAGGTGACGAGCCTGAATCAGGCCCGGAAGGAACTTCTCGACCAGAAAGAACGCCTGAGCCTGGCACTTTCGGCCACAAACGCCGGGGTCTGGGATTACCATCCCAAATCAGGCATGATTTCCTTCAGCCCCCAGTTCTACACCATGCTGGGCCAGGACACAGGATCCCCTGAGATGAATCTCGAGAAGTGGAGCCGGGAGATTCATCCTGACGACATCGAACGTGCCCGAAACGCTCTGGACAGCTATGTGGAAGGAGGAGGACGGGGTGAACTGGAAACGGAATTCCGCCTTAAAAACGCGGAGGGATTCTGGTTCTGGGTTCTGGTCAAAGGCAGGACCGTGGCCTGGGATGAGCAAGGGCGGCCGTCGAGGATCATCGGCCTGGATCTGAACATCCAGAACATCAAGGAAGTGCAGGACGAGCTGGTCCGGAGTGAGGCCAGGTTCCGGGCGATTTTCGACAATGCGCCTTACCCTATCGCCATCAACAGCCTTGAAAGCGGGTTTTACCTGGATGTAAACCGGGCTTTTCTGGAAAGCCGGGACATACCCAAAGGCAAGCTGGAAACCATGGTATCCAAGGATTTTCTTGTGGAAGACCCGGAAAAGGTCAAGGCCATTTTGGACGAACTGGTCTCAAAGGGCTCGGTCAAGAACAAGGAGGCCCGGGTCCGGAAACCGGATGGGACATTCAAACATCTGATATACTCTTCCGTTCTCCTGGAACTTCAGGGGCAGACCTGCGTCCTCTCCATGACCGTGGATGTCACGGACCTGAAAGAGGCGGAAAAAGCTCTGGTGGAAAGCGAGGCGCGTTTCAGGTCCCTGTTCCAGATGGCCCCTGTGGCTCTGGCCGAGGCCACCCTGGACGGCCGGATCATCGCGGCCAACGAGCGGGCCTGCGAACTGAGTGGCTACACGCCAGAAACCACTCCGACCATCGAAGACTGGTGGCTTCAGGCTTATCCCGAACCCGAATACAGAACCTGGGCCACGTCCACATGGCTTCGTTCCATCCAGGACGCCATGGATGGGGGAAAACCGGTGGAAGCCGGCAAGTATCGGGTGACCTGCATGGACGGCCAGGTCAAAACCGTGGTCATCGGGTCCAGTCTGATCGGCGGGCGTATCATCATCAGTTTTGACGATGTCACCCAGCGTGAAGCGGAGGAGGCCGCAAGGCTTGAAAGCCTGGAAGTGTTGAGGTCCACCCTGAACACCACACCGGACGGGGTACTTGTGGTGAGCCGGGACCGCCGGATCATCCAGGCGAATGACAGGTTTTTCCAGATGTGGGGCATTCCCGAGACCATGCGGGCCGTGGACGATGACCGGATCCTGCTCGATTATGTTCGCGCCCAGCTGAAAGAACCCGACATGTTTCTGGAACAGGTCAGTGCGCTTTACCACAGCGACCGTGACGATTTTGGTGAAGTTCTTCTGGCGGACGGCCGGGTGTTTGAACGCCATTCCTCACCTCTTGTGGTGAAAGGGGAAAAAAATGGCAGGGTCTGGGATTTTCGGGATGTCACCGAGCGTCTCCAGGCTGAAAACGAACGTCAGAGGCTCCAGGAACAGCTTCACCAGGCTCTGAAACTCGAAGCCGTGGGAATTCTGGCCGGAGGCGTGGCCCACGACTTCAACAACATGCTGGGGGTGATCATCGGTTACACCGGAATGATCCTCAACACCATGGATTCCAAGGACCCCTTGCGCGAAAATCTCGGCAAGGTCCTGGATGCGGCAGAACGTTCGGCCAACCTGACCCGCCAGCTCCTGGCCTTTGCCAGGAAACAGACCGTGGCCCCGGTGACGCTTGATCTCAACGAATCGGTGGCCCACATGCTCCGGATGCTTCACCGGGTGATCGGTGAGAACATCGAGCTGGTCTGGAGGCCAAGCCCGGCCGACTGTACGGTTCACATGGACCCGTCCCAGCTGGACCAGCTCCTGACCAACCTGTGTGTCAACGCCAGGGACGCTGTCACCGATGTGGGAACCGTCACCATCACCACCTGCGCCCTGTCCCTGGACGAATCCACGTGCAGGATCACCCCGGACGGCCTGCCCGGCGAGTATGTGCTCCTGAGCGTCAGCGACAGCGGTTGCGGCATGGACCCTGAAACCCTGAAACACGCCTTTGAGCCCTTCTTCACCACCAAGAAAGCCGGGCAGGGAACAGGGCTGGGGCTTGCCACGGTCTACGGCGTGGTCAAGCAGAACGGCGGTTTTGTCCATATCGACACGGAGCCCGGCCGGGGAACGACGTTCAACGTTTACCTCCCGCGCCATAAGGAGAAAGAGGGAGACGCCCCGGTCGAGACGTTTGAAATCGATTTCCCCATGGGCTGCGGGGAAACCATTCTCGTGGTGGAGGACGATCCCACCTTGAGACAGATGGGGGAGATGATGGTGAGCCGCCTGGGTTACAATGTGCTGGTGGCCGCCACGCCCGGAGAGGCCATCCGCCTGGTCGAGGAACAGGCTGATGACCTCCGGATGTTCATCACCGATGTGGTGATGCCGGAGATGAACGGTCGGGAGCTGGCCGACCGTCTTGTCGCCATCCGCCCTTCCCTCAGGCACCTGTTCATGTCCGGCTACACCGCCGACGTGATCGCCCACCGGGGGGTGCTGGACGAGGGGGTGAACTTCATCCAGAAACCCTTTTCCCTCAAGGACCTGGCCGTGAAGATCCGCACCGTTTTCGACCAGGGTGGGATGAAACAGTGAAAAGCTTTTCCCCGTTTTCCCAACAACCCCATCAGGACCTGACATCCGATTAAATCGCTATCGGTATCGGTATCGCTATCGAAACGTTCTGCCTATCGAACCCGATAGCGATGGTCATTCCGGCATTTTCATTTTTGCATGGGCCATGTTTCCACAAACAGAGTGAACTATTCCGATAAATATGCTATCCCATTTTTGACGGCAGTCCGCTATGTGGCATTTTTGTGAAAACAAGGCCGTGACAACGGCCTCGAGAGGATACGGATGTTCATCCCCTTTTTCTACAAACTGAAAGAAGTGGGTCTCCCCGTGAGCCCCACCTCGTTTCTCACCCTCCAGAAAGCCCTGAATTCGGGCCTGGTGAATTCCATCGACGATTTCTACACCGCGGCCCGGTCCATCCTGGTGAAAAGCGAGCGGTACTTCGATCTCTACGACCAGGTGTTCGCCTACCATTTCAAGGGCGTGGAGCTTCCCTCGGTGGAAGGCCTTGAGCTGGATGAAATCGCCCGGGCCATGCTCGACGAATGGCTGAAAGACCCGAAACAGCTGGCCCAGGCCCTGGGTTTAGACGAAAAACAGCTGAGCAACCTCACACCCGAACAGCTGATCGAGTATTTCAAGGAACGGCTGAAAGACCAGACCGAACGCCACGACGGGGGCAACAAGTGGATCGGAACAGGCGGCACCTCGCCCGTGGGCCATTCGGGTCACCATCCCGGCGGCATGAGGGTGGGCGGGGAGTCCCGAAACAAATCCGCGGTGAAGGTGGCGGGGGAGAGGCGCTACAAGGATTATTCCGGCGAGGGCCCCCTGACCCAGAGCATGGTGGGCGAGGCCCTGAAGCGGCTTCGAAACCTGGTGCCCTCGGGCCCCAAAGACCGGATCAACGTGGATGAAAGCATCTACCAGACCATGAAGAACGCCGGGGAAATCGAAATCGTGTTCGAGCCCAGCCTCAAGGACCGCCTCAAGGTGATCCTGCTCATCGACAACGGCGGCTGGTCCATGGACCCTTACGTTTCGGTGGTCCAGACCCTTTTCGACTACGCCCGGGCCCAGTTCAAGGATGTGCGGACCTTCTTTTTCCACAACACGATTTACGACAATGTGTGGGAGGACGCTTCCCGTTACAGGAAGCCGGTAAAGGTGGACAGCTTCATTAAAAGAGACCCGGAAACCCGGCTGATCTTCGTGGGAGACGCCAGCATGGCCCCTTACGAGCTCATGGCCAGGGACGGCTCAATTTATGTCCAGGAACGGAGCGGAAAGTCTAGTATCGACCGGTTGAGGTTCCTGGCCGACACCTTCAAGCATTCGGTGTGGCTGAATCCCGTTCCGGCCCATATCTGGCACTACACCCAGACCATCCAGGTGATCCGGGGGATCTACCCCATGTTCGAACTTTCCCTGGACGGCCTGGAGCAGGCGGTGTCCTGCCTGATGTCCAAATAAGTCAAGGAGAGATGGTATGAAACTTCTGAAACAACTTCTGGGGATATGTGCAACGACCCAGCCGCAGGACGGGGATTGCTGGACAAATCACGGGGATCATGTGACGGTGGGCCTCAACCGCGCCCGGGAAATCCTCCGGCCAGGAGGGGCCATGCGCCTGGAAGGTAAGGGGCTTTCCCATCGGATTCTTCTTTTCCACGGCCTTGACGGACGCTTCTACGCCGTGGAAAACAGGTGCAGCCATATCGGGGGCCGGCGGATCGATCCGGCCTCGGAACGTGACCGTCTGGCCTGTTGCAGTGTTTCCGGCTCGGTGTACAATTACAGGGGCGAGGTGGTCGCAGGCCCGGCCAGAAAACCTCTCACGTCCTACCCTGTGGCCGTTGACAAGGGCCTGGTTTTGATTCAACTTTCCCCTGAAGAGAAAAAATGAAAAATGATAAACCCATGAAACCCAGCGTCCTTCCCTCTGTTCTTCTGGTCCTGTCGATGCTTCTGGCCGCAGGTGCAGGTCTCACCCTTGTTCCTTTTCCAGGGGCCGGCAAACCCAGCATCCTGGGCTATAAAGCCCTCTGCACCTTCAGTCCGGTGAGCACGGCGATCATGCTGTTTGTGGCCTACAGCCTGAACGGGTACCGGCTTAAACTCAAGGACCGGGAAAAAGGCGGATCATGAGACAGGCCGCAAGGGTCCTTTTGATCGGAACCCTCCACACTGTCTGCTACCTGTGGTTGTTGCCCGAGGTGATCCTGCCCCGGTTCGGCCGCACGGGATCCCGTGTCACCGTCACGGTACTGGTGGTGGTTTCCATTGTCCTGCTTTCCGGCATGATCCGCCGCCGCAGGGCGAGGAAAAATCTTCCCGGACCCACAAAATCCTGACCGACATAAAAACTAAAAAAAGGAGTTATCCTTTATTCGATGTTGAATGTTGAACGTTCGATGTTCGATGTTCATCCATTCGCGCAATCGGAACAGAATGATGACAATCCCTATATTATCTCAGGGCTTGCCATCCTCCGGACGGGGCGCGAGCAGTTTTCGGATGTCTCCCCGTTTTTCCAGAATTTTATAGCGATTGACCATAGTCCTGAACGCATCTGTGGACCGGCTGCCCTTTTTCACCATCAGGTCGGCGGTGTGGGTTTCGTCATCGAGAAAACCGAAATCCTTTTCGCGGCCAGGGCAGGTTTTGCCGATCATCGCAAGGGCGGCGGTGTCCACCGTGTGCCAGAAGTCGATGCGGCCAGTTTTCAACCGAGCCAGGTTGTTTTCAAGGTGGGCTTCTTCCACGATCATGCCGTAATCTTTGAACAGGGGGATCAGCACGCTTCCGAACGAGACCCCGACCCGTTTCCCGGCCAGATCGGCCAGACCCTTGTATTTCAAGGTCGGATGGCTGGCCTTCACGTAGACGAAAACCGTCCTGAACTCCAGGAGGGTGAACACCTCGAAGTTTTTGAGATCGGGGAAATAGCCCCGTTCCCCGAGAAAAAGCCCTTCTGTTTCCCTCTGGTTGAAAACCAGCACCGCCCGTTTTCTGGGGTAGACCTTGTATGAAACGCGGATGCCGGTGTTTTTCGTTGTCTCACCGATGATCCGGGCGAGAATGCCGTTACCGTCGGCGTTCATGTAAGGGGGGTAACTGAAGGTGACGATGTCCACGGATTCTGCGGCCGCCAGCTGCGGCCACAGGAAGATCCCCAGAAAAAAAAGGACCAGAAAGCTGTTTCTTTTCATGGGGGCACCTCCATGAGTTCTGTTCGAATCATCGACAGGCAGGGTCTGGACCTGGTTCCGGGGAATTGGGCGGCGGAGAAGTGAGGATCAAGGGCAGGGGTAAACACAGGCCTTATGCATCTTATCGGGCTTTGGGCATGAAAGTTTCAGTGTTTTTTCCAGACGGTTTTCAGGCGGGTGAGTTCAAGCTGGTTCTGGCCTTCGGCGATGCTGTGGTAAAAGACGGCTTCTCCGTTGTGCCCGTCGGCCTTGAGCCTGGAACTGATCATGTGCCCGTAGGAAATCTCGTTCAGGTAAGAGATCTCCACCTGGGTCAGGCGCATGTCCCGGTGCACGTCCTCGGGGACCGCCTCTGCGGCCCAGCCCACGTAGACCGAGTTGTTCACGTGGTTGTTGAGATCGATGTCCTGCATCCTGACCCTGAAGGGCAGTTCCCGGTCATATTCGTCAAGGGCGTCGAGACGTGAAAAATCGTCGACCACGGGATAGCGTTCCTCCATCAGTTCCGGAGGGATGAAACGGTCCAGTCTCACCGGTTTCCGGCTGCTGTAGTTCACCATCACCCAGCTGCTGATGGCCCGGACCAGCAGATCGCCTTTTTCGTCCAGCAGGTGGAATTCCCGGAGTTCGTAAAGGTTTTTATGGGGGCAGCGCCAAGTCCTGATCATGACCCGTTCGTTCCAGACAGGCAGGCGGTCGATATGGACGTTGTACCTGAGCATCACCCAGGTGTAGTTCCGGGATATCAGGTCCAGGGCCGAAATGCCCATAAGGGCGGCGTGTTCGCTGCCCACATCCTGGAAGATGTCGAACAGGCTCACCACCTTGAGGTTGCCTTTCTGGTCGGTTTCCGAATAGCGGATGACGATTTCCTTGACGAACATGGGGTCCATGGTCAGCGTTCCTTTTGTGGTTCCATTTTTAGAGCCGGTTTTGTCCGGCCCGGCGGTTCCCATAACAGTCTTTTCAGGCCTTGCTGTCAAGTTTTTATTTGAATTTTGAGGCCCGCTGGTATAGGTTTTTCAGAACTTTGAAACGAAAGCCATTCGACTAAAAAAAATCACCGACCATCGCGTCATCAAAGGAGAAACCATGCGAACGTTCCCTCGTGTTTCCATTTTCGTTTTTGCCGTGCTTCTTGTCCTTGGTCTGGCCCTTCCCGGTTTTGCGAAAGCCGAAAGCCCCAAATCCACCACCACGGGCCTCACCGCCATCATGACCACCTCCAAGGGGGTGATCCGGCTGAAGCTCCACGCCAAGGAAACGCCTTACACTGTGGCCAATTTCGTGAATCTGGCGAAACGGGGCTACTACAACAACCTCAGCTTTCACCGGGTCATCGACAATTTCATGGTCCAGGGTGGCTGCCCCATCGGCAATGGAACGGGAGGACCGGGTTACAGCTTTGCCGATGAAATCGTTCCGGCCCTGAAACACGACAGGCCGGGCATCCTGTCCATGGCCAACGCCGGGCCCGGCACCAACGGCAGTCAGTTTTTCATCACCCATGTGCCCACCCACTGGCTTGACGGCAAACACACGGTGTTCGGAACGGTCTGGGGTAAAGAGGACATGGCCGTGGTGAACAGCATCGTTCAGGGCGACAGAATCGTGTCGGTCCGCATCGACGGGGACATCAAACCCCTGATGGAACGAACGAAAGGCAAAGTGGCTGAATGGAACAAGATCCTCGACGTGAAGTTTCCCATCAAAAAATAATCCCATTCCATCCCGTATCATAGCCCGGGGTTGAGGCGGTAGCCTCGACCCCGGGTGGCTTCGCGTTAGCCGTGGCCGGAATCGGTATCGCTATCGGGATCGCTATCGAAAGGTGTGGGTGTCGATTCCGATAGCGATACCGATCCCGATAGCGATTTTGCGTTCAGTTAATCTTTTTGGTCCTACAGAGGAATGTTTCCGTGTTTTTTGAACGGCTTGGTTTCCCGCTTCGTACACATCACTTCCAAGGCGTCGATCAGGTGGGCCCGTGTTTCACTGGGAACGATGACCCGGTCGATGTAACCCCTTTCCGCCGCGCAGTACGGGTTGGAGAACAGGGCGTTGTACTCGTCGATCTTTTCCTGGCGCTTGGCGGCGGGATCAGGAGCTTCTTTGATCTCTTTCCGGTGAATGATGTTGGCCGCCCCTTCGGCGCCCATCACCGCCACCTGGGCCGTGGGCCAGGCAAAGGCCATGTCCGCCCCCAGATGCCGTGAACACATGGCCAGATACGCTCCGCCAAAGGATTTCCGGGTGATCAGGAGAAGCTTGGGAACTGTGGCTTCCGAGTAGCTCCACAGCAGCTTGGCCCCGTGGCGGATGATGCCCCCGTGCTCCTGGGTGCTGCCCGGCAGGTAGCCGGGAACGTCGGCGATGGTGAGGAGGGGAATGTTGAAGGCGTCGCAGAACCGGATGAACCGGCTGGCCTTGTCCGAGGCGTTGATGTCCAGGCAGCCGGCCATGACCTGGCTCTGGTTGGCGATGATGCCCACGCTCCGTCCGTTCAGCCGGGCAAAGGCCGTGATGATGTTGGGGGCGTAAAGTTCATGGGGCTGGAAGATCACGCCGCCATCCACGATTTGGCGGATCACGTCCAGCATGTCGTAGGCTTTCCGGGGGTTGTCCGAGATGATGGTGTCCAGAGCAGGAGCTGTCCGGTTCCGGTCGTCGGTGGGTGTCAGGCGCGGCGCTTCCTCCCGGTTGTTCGACGGAAGATAGGACAACAGGACCTTGATCTGCCGGATGGCGTCGGCGTCGTTTTCACAGGCGAAATGGGACACACCGCTTTTGGCGCAGTGGGTCATGGCCCCGCCCAGCTCCTCGAAGCTGATCTCTTCGCCGGTCACCGAACGGATCACGTCCGGCCCGGTGATGAACATGTAGCTGGTGTTCTTCACCATGAAGATGAAGTCGGTCATGGCCGGGGAATAGACAGCCCCGCCCGCCGTGGAGCCCATGATGGCCGAAATCTGGGGAATCACCCCCGAGGCGTTGGAGTTCCTGAAAAAGATTTCGCCGAATCCGGACAGGGCGTCCACCCCTTCCTGGATCCTGGCCCCGCCGGAATCGTTCAGGCCGATCACAGGCACCCCGGCTTTCATGGCCATGTCCATGACTTTGCAGATTTTTTTGGCGTGCATCTCCCCCAGGCTGCCGGCCCGGGCCGTGAAATCCTGGGCATAGGCAAAGGCCGGCCGGCCATCCACCAGTCCGTGACCTGTGACCACCCCGTCCGAGGGGATGTCCACCGTGTCCATGCCGAAATGGACGCAGCGGTGCCTGACGAACATGTCGATCTCCCGGAACGTGCCCCGGTCGAACAGGAGGTCGAGCCTTTCCCTGGCCGTGAGCTTCCCTTCGCCGTGGTGTTTCTCGACGGCCTTGTCCCCACCCATCTGTCGGGCCTTGGCTTCCCTGTCCTTCAGTTGTTGAATCATTTCCGCCACGGTTTTCATAGAACGTCCTTTCAATGGTTTGATCGTGAGTAAGACCTGTTTCAGGGGTGCGTGAGGCGCATGGAATGACACTGAACGAGCGCTCAGTCAGAGAAGTGTTAGCATGGCCCTGTCGGACCTGTCAAGGAAGAGGAGGGCCGGGAATTGTAAAAAAAGATCTGTGGAGTGGGACGGAGGGTGAGCGGGAGACAAAAAAACCGCGGCCCGAAACGGACCGCGGTTTGAGGGTCGTCAGGTTAACAGGCGGTTATCCGCACAGCGCCAGGAGAACACCGGCGGCCACAGCCGAGCCGATGACGCCGGACACGTTGGGGCCCATGGCGTGCATCAGCAGGTAGTTGTGGGGGTTGTCTTCGAGCCCCACGTTGTTGGCCACACGGGCCGCCATGGGAACGGCGGAAACACCGGCCGCACCGATCAGGGGGTTGATCTTTTCCTTGCTGAACACGTTCATCAGTTTTCCGAGAAGCACGCCGCCACCTGTTCCGACGGAGAAGGCGATCAGGCCCAGGAGCAGGATGCCCAGGGTTTCGGCCCGGAGGAACTGTTCTGCGGCCAGCTTGGAACCCACGGAAAGGCCGAGAAGGATGGTGACGATGTTGATCAGCTCGTTGGCCGCCGTTTTGGTGAGACGTTCCACCACGCCGGATTCCTTGAGCAGGTTGCCGAACATCAGGACGCCCATTAGCGGAGTTGCATCAGGGAGAAGGACGATGCAGAGGCCGAGAACCAGCAGGGGGAAGATGATCTTTTCGATCTTCTTCACATGCCGGAGCTGTTTCATCTCGATCATGCGTTCTTCTTTCGTGGTGAGAAAGCGCATGATGGGAGGCTGGATAATGGGAACCAGGGCCATGTAGGAATAGGCCGCCACAGCGATGGCCCCCAGGAGATCCGGGGCGAGGCGCGTGGTAAGGAAGATGGCCGTGGGACCGTCAGCCCCGCCGATGATACCGATGGACGCCGCATCCTTGATGGAGAAGTTGATGACATTGGGAAACAGCTGGGTGATCCAGAGGGCGCCGATCAGTGTGGTGAAGATCCCAAGCTGGGCAGCGCCGCCGAGAAGGGATGTTTTCGGGTTGGCGATCAGGGGGCCGAAATCGGTCATGGCCCCGATGCCCATGAAGATCAGGAGGGGGAAAAGCCCGGTTTTTACACCGAAGGCGTAGACAATGCCCAGGAAACCTTCAGGGCCTGAGATTCCGGCCACGGGAATATTGGCCAGAATCCCGCCGAATCCGATGGGGATCAGGAGCAGGGGTTCGAAGCCTTTGGCGATGGCCAGGTAGATCAGGAGGCAACTGATGCAGAGCATGATCAGCTGGCCCATTCCCAATGGAAGGAGACCGGTTTTGTTCACAGCCAATTCAGCTGCGGAACGTTCACCACTGATGGTCTGGCTGATACCGTCCACAAAGGCCTTGAGGCCGGTGGATTCCCAGAGTCTCTGGTATTTCTGGGCTGTGGTCAGGGTTTTGGTTTCTTCCACAGGCGCCGGAATCGTTTCCGTTTTTGCAGGTGCTGCTGCGGCGTGGGGGTCAACGGCCGCGGGAGCCACCGGAGCAGCGGCCGGTGCAACCGCTGTGGCGGCAGGCGCTGTCGTTGTGGCTGCGTTGGGGTCGGCGGTGGCTGTTGCGGCGGGGGCCGCTGTGGTTGCCGTGTCTTCCGCTTTGAGGTTCGAACCGCCAAATGTGACAAACATCACGATCAGGGCGGCGAAAACGCTGGCGCCGATGATAGAGCGAATATTTTTCTTCATGGTCCTTATCTTTCGTATGTTAAGGAGTATCCTTATGTTATCAGTCAATGAAAACAAGTGTCTGGCCTGTGACCACCTGAGCGCCCTGGCTAACACCAAAGTTCGACACGGTTCCAGCGAAAGGCGACTTGATTTCCACTTCCATCTTCATGGCCTCGATCACCAGCAGAATGTCGCCTGTTTTAACCTGTGATCCTTGAGCCACTTCAAAACGGACAACGGTTCCGGGCATCTGGGCTTTCACTTCCTTGGTCCCGGCTGATGCAGCTGGCGCGGGAGCCTCGGTGGGAGCGGCGGGAGCAGTCTGGGCTGCCGGAGCAGCTTGAACCACTTTGCCTTCCGAAGCGATAAAAAGGAGATCCTGGCCTGTGACAACAGGAGTTCCGGGAGCAGCTGCGACGGATACGACCATACCGCTCATGGGGGACTTGATTTCCACTTCCATTTTCATGGCTTCGACCACCACGATCACGTCACCTGAGTTGACCTGGTCACCCGCGTTCACGAGGACACGAACCACGGTTCCGGGCATCTGGGCTTTGACGGCCTGCTGGGGTCCTGCGGCGGTGACGGTTGTGGTTGCGGCAGCGGCTGGCGCGGCGACAAGGCCTTCGGCGATGGAAACGGGATAGGATTTACCGTTCACCACGGCAGTGTCGCCTTCGAGTTTCACGGCGTAGGTTCTGCCGGACACGGTGACGGTGTAACCGTCCACGGCTTTTTTTGCGGCGGGGGCGGCTTCTTTCACTTCGGGCTCGTTCTTGCGGACGCCGATGGTGGCTTTGCCCTGGAGGTAGGCGATACCCTTGTCACCGCAGGAGGCCACGATGAAGATGTTCTCATCGGTGATGGGCAGGCTGGCGTCTTCGAGTTTCTTTTTAGCCGGAGCGATGCCTTTTTTCGGATCTTCCTCGATGATATCCAGGGGGTTCCGGTCGGCCACGGGCATGCCCAGTTTCTCGGAGGCGATCTTCACGATCTCGGGATCCGGAGCCACGGGGGTCTTGCCGAAGTAGCCGAGGACCATTTTGCCGTATCCGTCGGCGATTTTGTTCCAGGGGCCCATCATCACGTTGTTGAAGGCCTGCTGGTAGTAGAACTGGCTTACGGGTGTGACGGACGTTCCGAAACCGCCTCTACGCACCACTTCGCCCATGGCGTGGATCACTTCGGGGAAACGGTCCATGATGTTGTTGTCGCGCATCATCTGGGAGTTGGCGGTGAGGGCGCCGCCGGGCATGGGTGACCAGGGAATGATCGGTTCCACGGTTTTGGCTTCGGGAGGCATGAAGTAGTCTTTCATGCAGTCCTTGAACACTTCCTCGGCTTCCATGACCTTGTCGATGTCGATGTCCAGGGTGTAATCGGTGCCGCGCAGGGCGTGCCACATGGTGGCGATGTCGGTCTGGCAGGTTCCGCCGGATACCGGGGCCATGGACAGGTCGATGACGTCGGCCCCCGCTTCGATGGCGGACATGTAGCAGAGCAGGCCGATGCCGGCTGTTTCATGGGTGTGGAACTGAACGGGAATGTTTGCCGGGAGAAGTTTTTTGGCCCGTTTGATGGTTTCGTGAACCACTTTGGGGGTGCTGGTGCCGGAGGCATCCTTGAAACACACCGAATGGTAGGGGATGTCGGCCGCCATGATCTGTTTCAGGATCATTTCGTAGAAATCCGCGTCATGGGCGCCGGTGCAGCCCGGAGGAAGGGCCATCATGCTGACCACCACCTGGTGTTTCAGGCCGGCGGCCGCGATGCACTGGCCGCTGTAGATCAGGTTGTTCACGTCGTTCAGGGCGTCGAAGTTGCGGATGGTGGTGATGCCGTGTTTCTTGAAAAGATCGGCGTGGAGCTTGATGATGTCCTTGGGCTGGGAGTCCAGGGCCACCACGTTGATGCCCCGGGCCAGGGTCTGGAGGTCCGCGTCGGGGCCTGCGGCCTTGCGGAACCGGTCCATCATGTCAAAGGCGCATTCGTTGCTGTAGAAGTAAAGGCTCTGGAAGCGCGCGCCTCCGCCTGCCTCAAAGTAATCGATGCCTGCGGCCGCGGAAGCTTCTACGGCGGGCATGAAATCGTCGGTGAAAACACGGGCTCCGTAAACGGACTGGAAACCATCCCGGAAGGCGGTGTTCATGAATCTGATTTTTTTTGCCATGGTCGTCTCTCCTTATGTATCAGCAGTTTGCACGGTGTTTAGCGGCCGCGACAGCAATAGCGACCGAGGCCAGTTCATCGTCCGACGGTTTTGCAACCGCCGGCCTTGGGGCGGCGACCTGTTGTTCTTCCTCGAACCAGTGGGCGAACGTTTCAAAGAACTTGGCCGCTCCGTTCATCAGGAGGACCATGAGCGTGAGAAACGCGAAAACGACACCCATTCCCGCAATCATCAATCCAAAACCTTCAGCTATCATTTTTCTCTCCTTGAAAGATAATCAAATGGGGTGGGATGACTTCCCCGTGACGCGTATTCCCCAACACACATCCGGCGGATCATCGCAGAGTGACCTGTGGACACCCCACCCTCGCTTCCACACGTAGCGTCCTGCCATCAGGACGTTTTCTCAACCTTACTTTTTTCCGAATTTACCAAAATTCTATAAATCCCCTGTGTTGTCAAGGGAAAAATAGGAAGAATGCGCGGGGTGGAAGGTGCACGATTTGCAGGGGTGTCAGGGTTTTTGGAAAAATAAAAACATAAAATACAGATAGATAGAAAGTGTTGGACAGTTGCTGGGTTTCCGGATCAGTTTTTCTGGCAAGAAGGGGGGCGGGAATGGCGAAAGAGGGGATCGCGCCCCCTTTCGCCGGTTGCGTCAGCGACACCTGTTTACTTGTATTTTTTCATCACTTTGGCAAATCCCGGAAGGGCCTTCACGATGGACTGTTCGTCACAGCAGTAGGCGATACGGAAATGGCCGGGGCCGCCGAAACCGGTGCCCGGCACCACCAGGATCCGTTCGGCCTGGAGTTCGGCCACAAAGGCCACGTCATCGGCAATGGGGCTTTTCGGAAACAGGTAGAAGGCCCCCGGAGGCGTGGTGAAGGTGTAACCGGCTTCGGCCAGTCCCTCGCAGAAGAGTTTGCGGTTCCGTTCGTAGGGCGTCATGTCCACGGTGATCCCTTGAATTTTTCCGATGACCCGCTGCATCAGGGCCGGAGCGTTCACGAATCCCAGGGTCCGGTTGGTCAGGGCCATGCCGCCCAGAAGCTCCTGTTTGTAGGTTGCGGACGGATGGATGGCGATGAAGCCGATGCGCTCGCCGGGCACCGAGATGTCCTTGGAGTAGCTGGTGGCGATGAGCGCTTCCTTGTAGCTGGCAAAGATGCTGGGCACGGTGTTTCCGTCGTACACGATCTTCCGGTAGGGTTCGTCGGAGATCAGGTAGATGGTGGTGCCGAACTCCTTGCCCTTTTCCGTGAGAAGCGCGCCCAAGGCATCCAGGTCCTGTTTCGGATAGATCTGGCCCGTGGGGTTGTTGGGCGAGTTGATGAGAATCACTTTTGTTTTCGGCGTAATGGCCGCGGCCATGGCGGTGAGGTCCAGGTTGAAATCGGGTTTGGTCGGAACGGTTTTCAGGACGCCGCCGTGGTTGTCCACGTAGAAATTGTACTCCACGAAGTAGGGGGCGGGGCACAGCACCTCGTCACCGGGATCGAGGAGTGTCTTGAAGCTGACGTTCAGGGCTCCGGCCGCCCCGCAGGTCATGATGATCTCGTTTTCCGTCATGGCCACGCCCTGCTCTGACGCGATGTAATCGGCCACGGCTTTGCGCACAAAGGGGTAACCCACGTTGGGCATGTAGGAGTGGGCGCCCTGGCCTGATTCTTCCACCACCTCTTTCAGGGCGGTCCGGAACGCTTCGGGGGGCATGAGGTTGGGATTCCCCAGGCTGAAATCGTAGACGTTCTCCGCGCCGAACTGGGCTTTCAGTTTGGCTCCCTCTTCGAACATCTTGCGGATGAACGAGGCTTTCTCGATGGACGCGCTGATTTTTTTCGCGATGGTCATGGTTCCGTGTCTCCTTGTCGTTTATCGTAAAATTCTTTTCTGAATGCTTCGAACCGGTCTTCCTCGATGGCTTTCCTCATGGTCTCCATCAGCGTGCAGTAGTAATGGATGTTGTGGATGGTGTTCAGGCGGTAGGCCAGAAGCTCGCTGGATTTGTACAGATGCCGGAGGTAGGCTCTGGAGTAGTTCCGGCAGGTCTCGCAGGTGCAGGTTTCGTCCAGGGGCCGGGTGTCTGTCCGGTGACAGGCGTTGGCGATATTGAGGTCCCCGAAGGTGGTGAACAGCTTGCCGTTCCGGGCGTTCCTGCTGGGCATCACGCAGTCGAACATGTCCGCCCCCATGGCCGTGAGTTCCACCAGGTCTTCCGGGGTGCCCACGCCCATGATGTAGCGTGGTTTGTCTGCCGGAAGCTGGGGCAGGGTGTGGTCCGCCAGCTCGACCATCAGGTCTTTGGGCTCGCCCACGCTGAGGCCCCCGATGGCGTAACCGGGAAAATCAAGGGCGCCCAGTTCCTCCGCCGAACGGGTCCGGAGCTCTTTGTACATGCCGCCCTGGACAATGCCGAACAACGCGTTTTTTCCACCTGTTTTTTCCAGCCATTCGGTCTTGCAACGGGCCGCCCAGCGGGTGGTGAGGGCCAGGGATTTTTCAGCGGCCGCAAAGGTGGACGGGTAGGCCAGGCATTCGTCCAGGCACATCAGGATGTCCGAATCAAGGCTCTGCTGAACCGTTACGGCCTTTTCCGGCGTGAACACGTGGCGTGACCCGTCGATGTGGCTCTGGAAACTCACCCCCTGTTCGGTGGTCTTGGTGAGCTGGGCCAGGGAAAAGAACTGGAAGCCCCCGCTGTCCGTCAAAATGGGCCGGTCCCAGTTCATGAACCGGTGAAGCCCCCCGAACAGGTCGATGACGTCGCAGCCGGGCCGTAAATATAAATGATAGGTGTTTCCCAGGATGATCTGGGCGCCGCAGGTTTCGATGTCCTGGACGGCCAGGGCCTTCACGGTGCCCAGGGTTCCCACGGGCATGAACACCGGGGTCTGGATGGTCCCATGGAGTGTTTCGAGAACGCCCCGCCGGGCACGGCATTCGGTGGATTTTCCAATCAGTTCGAACTTCAAGGTAACGCCCTGTCCTTTCATGGTAATTTTTTTAATCCGCTGAAAATACCATAAAACATCCGGGGATGCCAAAGGCAAATTCAAGGGGGGGAGGCTCAGCCGGACGTTTCACCGCGCATCTGCTGTTTCCAGGATGTGGCGTAACGGCCTTCGGCTTCGAGAAGCTGGCGGTGGGTTCCCGACTCCACGATGCGCCCCCGGTCCATCACGTGGATGATGTCGGCCTGCATGGCCGTGGTGAAACGATGGGTGATGATCAGGGCCGTCCGGCCCGCCACCAGATTACGGAAACGGGCGAGCCAGTCCGCTTCGGCCCAGGAATCCATGGCGCTGGTGGGTTCGTCCAGGATGATCAGTTCGGCCTGCCTCAGGAACGCCCTGGCCAGGGCCAGGCGCTGCCACTCGCCCCCGCTGAGTTCGGCGCCGCCGAACCATTTGCCCAGCATGGCGCCATAGCCTTCCGGCAGACGGTTGATCGGCGCGTCGGCTCCCGAGGCCCGGGCCGCCGTCTCAATCCTTTCCGCATCGGGCGACCTGTCGATGTCTCCGAAGGCGATGTTGTTGAACACCGTGTCGTGATACCGGACAGGTTCCTGGAACAGGACGGTGATCCGTTTCCGGATGTCCTCCTGGGCCAGGTCCCGGAGATCCCGGCCGTCGATCAGGATGGTGCCGGCCGCCGGATCGTAGAACCGGCAGAGCAACCTGATCAGGGTGGTTTTGCCCGCCCCGTTTTCACCCACCAGGGCCGTGATCTTTCCTGCGGGGATCTCAAGGCTGAATCGCTCCAGGGCCACCCTGTCGCTGCCGGGGTAGCGGAACGTGACATCCCGGAACTGCACCCCGCTGAGAAGGCCGGGGTGTTCCAGGGGGTGTTTTGGATCGGCGAGGGCAGGGGTCAGTTCAAGAAATTCAAAGAGGTTTTCAAGGAACATGATGTTGCGGTAAATCTCCCGGGCGTTGCCGAGCAGGGACCGCATCATGCGCTGGCCCTGAAAAAAGGCCTGGACAAAAAGGGCCAGGTCTCCCAGGGTCACAAGGCCATGGGACGCCCGGTAACCCATCCAGACCAGGGCCGCCCCGATGCAGGACAGGCCAGACAGGGACGCCATGGCCCCGGCCAGGGCCTCGTTTCTGGCCAGGGTCAGTTTGCCGTGGCGCAGGGTTTTACGAAGATCGGTGAACAGCTGCCGGTAATACGGCCCGAGCTGGAAAAGCCGAAATTCCGCCGCCGAATCCCTTGAGGTGAGCATCATGTCGTAGTACTGGGTTTTTCTCATGGCCTGGGTGTTTTCCATGCGCCACCGGTGAAACCGGACGGTGTGGCGCAGAACCACGGCCAGGGCCGGAACGGTGCTGACCAAAAGGAGAAGGGGCAGCCAGAAACCGAAGGTCATCAAAACACCGGCCATGGCGACCAGGGTGATGAAATTCTGCAAAAGGGACCCGGTGTTTTCCAGAAGGGCCGCAGGACGGGAAATCGCGTCCACCCGGGCCCGGTGCAGCTGGTCGTAGAAGCCGGGGTTGTCGTAGAAAGACATGTCCAGCTCCATGGCTTTTTCGTGGATCTGCCGGTGGATGGCGTCCTGGATGTTTTCGGACTGGGCGGTCCTCACCCATCCTCCGATGCCCTGGAGGATTTCCGTGGAGATCAGGATGGCCCCCATGGCAGCCCCCGCAGGAGCCAGGTGGACCAGGCTCTGCCAGCCCCCGCCTGTGCCGATGACCTGGGCGATGCCGTCCACAAGGATTTTGGAGAGAAAGACCGTGGCCGCCGGAAGAAGCCCCTGGACCAGAAGAAGGGTGAGCCAGGCCAGGGTCAGGAATCCTGCGGCGCTGTACACCATGGAAAAAGCACGGGGCACATAGGGGAGCTGGGACCGGAACCGGTCCGCTTCAACGCGGATCTGACGGAGTGTCTTTCGGAATTTTTTTATCATGAGGGCCTTTTACCACAGAAGATGACAAAGAGGAAGAATCAGAAGGAAAATCAGCTTGACGCTTCTCCCCGTGAAAGGTAGTATTTCCACATTTACTTCTGTTTTGAATGAAAGACCGCTCTTGTTCCGCCGCCGCCCCCCTGAGGAATTTTTGGAAAGACCGGATTCATGGGTTTTCAGGGCTTCAAGGAAACGGCATTGGCCCTTGCGTCCATCCTGGGTTTTAACTGTCAGCAAAGGAGGTCATCGTGGCTCATCTATGCAGAATTTCCGTTGTTTCGATCGTTCTTTTCTGCCTGGCCCTGACCGCCTGCCGGCAGACACCGGCGTCTCCCGTGGACGTGACCCTGGCCCACGACAAAGGGAATATTCCTCTTTTTCAGGAAAACTTCCTCAAACAGGGAGAGATGGCCCGGAAAGCCATCGGGGTGGGCATCCGCCCGGTTCCTTCGGTCACTCCCGATCTCTACTGGCACCAGATGATGGCCAACCTGCCCACGGATCAGGCTCCGGAACTGTTTGTCTGGTGGTCCACCTTCAGGGCCAGGGAACTGGTCGAGCATGGGTTTGTCACGGATCTTACGGCCCTGTGGGACAAGTACGCCGACGATTACGCCCCGGAGATACGCGAGGCCTTCACGGTGAACGGGAGGGTCTACGGTTTTCCCTATGTGGTCGAATACTGGCCTGTCTGGTACAACAAACGGATCTTCAAACGTCTGGGGCTCAAGGCCCCCACCACCTGGAACGAATTCATCGCCGTCTGCGAACGTCTCAAGAAGGCCAAGGTCACGCCGATTCTTTGTTCTCTCCAGAACAACTGGCCGGCGTTCATCTGGTTCGAGGAAATGATCATCGGCGAAGACCCGGATCTTTACCAGGACCTGTGCCTGGGCCGGGTGAAGTACACGGACCCGCGGGTCGTCAAAGCCTGCATGGTCTGGAAGGAGATGATCGACAAGGGTTATTTTACCGACCCTTCGGTGAACATGCTGACCAACGCCGGCTATCTCTGGAACAATGAGGTTTACGGCATGGCCCTCTGCGGGAGCTGGTATTACTCCAACGTTCTCGCGGCCCAGGGTGTCGATGAACGTGACATCGGCTGGTTCATCCTGCCGTCCCACAATCCTGAAGCCGGATTGAACATCGTTTTCGAAGTGGGCCCGATTTTTACGGCCAGGAACGCGACCAACGCCAAGTCGGCCATGGCTCTGGCCGATTTGTGGCTCAGCCCCCGTGGCAACGCCTATTTCGCCACGGTACACCAGAGCTGTCCGGCCAACCGGAAAGCCGACATCAGTCATTTGCCGGAGGTCAAAAGGGACCTGATTCAACGGATCGAGGGTGAGAAGTACAGGCGGCTCAACCGCTACTGGGAAGCCACCCCCGCACCGATCAGCGGTGCGGCTGTGATGAAACTCGGGGAGTTCATCCTGGATCCCAACAGCCTTGAACGGGTTCTTGGCGACATCGAAAAGATCGCCCAGGCTCACTGGGACAAGGAACGCCCATGAAGCTTCGTACCCGGTTCATTGTCGCCATTGCCGTTGTTCTTTGCGGATTCATGGCCATTTCGGGTATGACCTTCTATCTGATCGTGGGAATCAACCGGCTGAACCAGGCCGACGCCATATGCAACAGCACGGTCATGACACTCAAGCAGCTCCAGCTTTCCACCGCCCAGCTCTTGAACACCCAGCAGCTGGACAACTCCTTTGAAAAATGGAAGCAGGTCAACAGAGCCTTCGAAAACGAGCTGGAACGGCTGAACACCAGTCCCCATGTCCACGGGTTCCTCGATGACGGCGACAAGGAGTCCATCATCCAGGCCATGAACACCTTCTGGGCCTTCACCCGGCAGAAGACGGCCCGGGTCGAGACAGATCTCCAGAAAATTCTCGACCGGCCCAACCCGTCCCGGGACGGCCTGATCTACCAGTACGCCGAGACCCATGATCACGAGCTTTTGGCCATGCGGAACACCATCGACAGCGCCCTGCTTTTCCTGGAATCCGAATTCGAGATCCGGCTCAACCGGCTCATCGGCATCGTGGAACAGGAAAAAGCCCGACGGATCAGCCGGCTGACATTTCAGATCTCGGGTATCGGACTGGTGATTGCCGTGATCGTGTCGACGATCCTGATCACCTTCCTGAACCGCCTGAGAACCAATCTGGGCAAACTTCACCACACCATGAATCTCATCGGCCAGGGAGACTTCACAAAGAAACTCCACATTCCGGGGGACGACGAGTTGAGCCGTATCGCCCACGCGATCAACACCACAACCGACGCCCTTTCGGACATGCATGAACAGCTGCGGCAAAGGGTCGACGAACTGTCCCTGGCCAAGGAAAAAGCCGAGGCCGCCAGCCGTGCGAAAAGCGTGTTTCTCGCCAACATGAGCCACGAGATCCGCACCCCCCTGAACGCCGTCATCGGGTTCAGCGAACTCCTGGGAGCCCAGGTTACCGACAGAAAACAGAAAAGCTGGCTCACCGCCATCCGGACGGCGGGTAAAAGCCTGCTGACCCTGATCAACGACATCCTGGACCTGTCCAAGATCGAGGCCGACAAACTTCGCATCCAGCTGACCCCGTGCAGTCTCCGCCACATCATGTACGATGTGGAACAGGTCTTCGCCATCCAGGCGGCCCAGAAAAAAATCCATTTTTCACGGTACATTGACGGCACGATTCCCGACGCCCTTCTTCTGGACGGTATCCGTCTCCGCCAGGTTCTTTTGAACATCGTGGGAAACGCCGTCAAATTCACCCGGAAAGGGCATGTCAGCCTGTCGGTGCGTCGCGTCACCCGCCCCGGCTCCAGCAGGATGGACCTCCGTCTGGCTGTCCAGGATACGGGCATCGGTATTCCGGAAAACGAAATCGACAGGATTTTCGAGGCATTCGAACAAAGGAGCGGCCAGGACAACAGCGAATACGGGGGCACCGGCCTGGGTCTCACCATTTGCCGGCGGCTTGTGGAGATGATGAACGGAACGATCTGGGTGGAGAGCCATGTGGACCGGGGGAGCACATTTCATATCCTGCTTCGGAACGTGGAACCCTCAGACCAGGACGCGCCTCTGCCCCCGGACCCTTTCGCCCCCCACAAGCTCCAGTTTGAAAAAGCCACGGTGCTGGTGGTGGACGATATGGACTCCCAAAGGACCCTTCTGGGGTCACTGCTCAGTCAGATCAATCTGGAACCTGTCATGGCCGAAGGGGGCCGTGACGCCATCGACCGTGCCCGTGCCCTTCAGCCGGACCTGATCCTGATGGACATCCGGATGCCGGACATGGATGGAATCACCGCCGCGAAAATCCTGAAATCCGAGCCGGAAACACGCCATATTCTCATCGTGGCGGTCACCGCCTCCTCGCCCGGTGCAAGCCCGGAAATCATCAGAAACAACGGCTTTTCCGGCCATCTGCCCAAGCCCATCGATATCGAGTCCCTGCTGACGGTCCTGGCCCGCCATCTCAGAGCCCGTCCCTTGGAGCCCGCCGTTGGTGTGGATGCCGGGAAACTGCCGGTCAAAGTCCGGGGTATGCTTCCGGACATGATTCGCATTCTTGAAAATGAATTTCTGGTCCGCTGGGAAGGTTTCCGCCAACAGCTTCCCATGGACGCGGTCAGGGCCTTCGGCCAAGATATCCGGGCTCTGGGGACCGTCCATGGCCTTGAGATTCTCGCGTCCTACGGCGAAGATCTGATGACCCATGTGGACGCTTTTGACGTGAGTCAGATGCAGGCGGCCATCGACTCGTTTCCCGATCTTGTCCAAACCATCAAAAAACTGGCAGGAGAGCATCATGGCGCCTGAACATCCCGCAACTCCCTTTACCATCCTGATTGTCGACGACGAACCCAAGAACATCCAGCTCCTGGGAAGCCTTCTCCGGGACAAGGGGTATCTGGTGGAATTCGCCCTGGACGGGGCCAGAGCTCTCAAGTGGCTCGACGACAAACCGTTTGACCTGGTTCTCCTGGACATCATGATGCCGGGCATGGACGGCTACGAAGTCTGCCGCCGGATCAAGGAGAATTTCGAAACCAGCCACATCCCCGTGATCTTTCTGACCGCGAAAACGGAAACCGAGGATATTGTGAATGGATTCGAGATGGGCGGTGCGGATTACATCACCAAGCCCTTCAAATCACCGGAACTTCTGGCCCGGGTCAAGGTCCGGGTCGAAATGAAGATCCTGCGCGGCCTGATCCCCATCTGCGCCAAGTGCAAATCCATCCGCAACGACAACCAGAGCTGGGAGAGGATCGAGGCCTATATCCAGAACCATTCCCAGGCCCTTTTTACCCACAGCCTCTGTCCCGGCTGCGCCGAGGCCATGTACGGCAAAGAACCCTGGTACAAGGCGTTTCATGAAAAGAACAGCGCCTCAGGGGCAGTGGACGAAACGAAGGACAGGGCTGATGACTGAAAAACCACAGATATTATCGAGGACTTGAATGATGAATCACCGGACAAGAAACATGCTGATCGTGTGGGCGCTGATCATCGCCACCGTGTACGTGGGCAACACCCTTTACCGAAACCTGTTCCTCACCTCGGACAGCCCGAGGCCCGTGTCGCCACGTGGCGACCTGGCCGGTTACGAGACCTCGACCATGTCGATTTTCGACACAGCGGCCCCTTCGGTGGTGTACATCTTCACCGAAACCTCGGTGCGGGGGTTCTTCGGCACGGAGAGCACCCGCCAGGGCGCCGGGTCCGGGTTCCTGTGGGACAAGGCCGGCCATGTGGTGACCAACTACCATGTGATCGCCGGGTCCCAAAGAATCCAGGTCAAGCTGGACTCTGGCCTGGTGGCCGACGCTTCTTTTGTGGGGGCATCGCCGGAACATGATCTGGCCGTGATCCGGCTTCGGACCCTTCCGTCCAAAATCATGCCCATTCCCATCGGCGGTTCGGCGGACCTCAAGGTCGGCCAGGCCGCCTTTGCCATCGGCAACCCTTTCGGCTTCGACAGGACCCTGACCTCCGGCATCGTCAGCGCGGTGAACAGGCGTCTGCCCACGTCCACGGGCCGTGACATGGTGGGCCTGATCCAGACCGACGCGGCCATCAACCCCGGCAATTCCGGTGGACCCCTTCTCGATTCCGCGGGCCGCCTGATCGGCGTGAACACCGCGATCATCTCCGAATCGGGCAGCAGCGCGGGCATCGGTTTCGCCGTTCCCGTGGACACGGTGAACGCCATTGTCCCTGTATTGATCCGTGACGGCAAGGTGCCCCGGCCCGGCATCGGCATCTCGGTCCTCCCTGAAGAAGACGCGGCCCGACTGGGCATCGCCGGCATCGTCATCGAAAAAGTTGTTCCCGGCTCCGAGGCCGCCAAGGCCGGTCTGGCTGGAATCGACTACAGGAACCGCCTTTTGGGGGATGTGATCGTGGCCGTGGAGGGCCAGCCCGTGTCCGACATGTCCGAGTTCCTCCGCATCCTCCAGGACAAGGCCATCGGCGACACCCTGACCTTGACCGTTGAACGCGACGGCGAACGGCGCGAGGTGCTGGTGCGGGTGATGGATATTTCGTGACATGTTCGAGTCAACAAATTCGTGGTTTTAGGGAGCGCCGTTGACAAAATTTTCTGGGTGAACCATAGTTTTATTGTCATGTCCATCGTTTTCACACGGCAAAACCAAGCGTGTGTTGAATGAAAAAGAGGCCGCCATGCGAATCATCGGAAAAAGAAAAGAACCTGTTCCAA
>CAZWTY010000058.1:0-27824 GCA_964637565.1 uncultured Desulforapulum sp. | reverse complement strand
ACCTAAACCGCTCCCTTGCCAATAATTTAAGCTTTATTATTGCCGGTTTAATATAATAAGGTGGGAAAATGAAGACACTGGAATTCATCGCCGGCTGGCCGAGAAACGCCGTCATCGGCGTCTCGGTGGCCCTGGTGCTGATCATCACCCTGGTTCGCCTTCTCACGGGCCACGAACTGGCCCTGTCGTTTTTTTACCTGATCCCGGTCAGCGTCTCCGCCTTGGGGGCCGGAAGGTTTGCCGGCATCCTCATGGCCCTTTTCTGTGCGTTCGCCTGGCTTGCCGCGGACCTCAGCATGCAGGAGAGGTTTTCCAATCCCTACATCCCCTATGCCAACGAGTTCTTCCGGCTGATGATGTTTATTTTCATAGCCCATGTGATGGCCAGCATGAAGGAACTCACGGAACAGCAGAAAAAAACGGCGCGCACCGATTTTCTCACCGGGATTCCAAACCGTCTGTCGTTCATCGAATACGCCCGGCTCGAAGTCAGCAAGTCCCGCCGGGAAAGCCGCCCTATCTCCCTGATCTTCCTTGACGTGGACAACTTCAAGGCCGTGAACGACACCTGGGGACACCACGAGGGGGACCTGCTCCTGATCAACGTGGCGGCCACCCTCACCCACACCATCCGGATCACCGATTTTGCCGCCAGGCTGGGAGGTGATGAATTCGGAATCCTGCTCTGGCGCTCCACATCCTCCGACGCCTTTCTGGTGGCGGAGAAAATCAGGGAACAGCTTCTGGCCCTGGCCCGGCGTAAAAACTGGCCGGTTACTTTCAGCCTGGGGCTGGTGACTTTCGACGAGGCTCCGGAAAGTGTGGAGGAACTGGTGGACGAGGCGGACCGCCTGATGTATCAGGCCAAGCAGGGGGGAAAGAACGCCCTGAAACACCGGACCGTTTCGAAAGAGAAAGGGGCCCGGGTTTCAGGAGCGGGCCAGGTTCGATACCTGGATTCGGTGCGGTGAAATCAGAAATGGTAGCCGATGAACAGGCCGAAATGCTCACCTCCGGCGTCCACGTCATCGTCGATCAGGTCCAATTCGGCTTTGGAAATCCTGAACAGAAGGCCCAGGTTGAGATGGCGTGACAATGTGGCGTAGGCTCCGGCGGAAAGGTAGAACCCCAGGGCCGAATCGTCCGCCTCTAAGGAATAGAAGGCGTTTTCAAACTCATCTTCCGCCGACACGTAGGCGAGCCCACCGCTGACAAAGGGTTTCAGGGGGAAATTCCTGATCGCCCAGATTTTCTTCACGCCCATGAACAGCTCGTTTGTCGTGGCATCCCGGGACACGCCCCCGCCCGAACTGTCATCCGAACTCATCATGAATCCCATTTCCAGGCTCAGCGGCCAGCGTCGCTCGCTCATGTCGAAAATCAGACCGAACTCCGTCTGGTCGTCCGTGGGGTCCCAGTAATCCGAATCGTCCATGGATTTCTGGCCGACAAAGAAATTCACGTTGCCCGACGTGGCCTGGGCCGATGGGGATATCAAAAGAAAAACCGCCAGAATGGCGGCGCATAATCCTGCGGTTCCGATTTTACCGGGTGTTTTTTTCATGGTGTTCTTCCTTGGGGCAGCCGGCGGGTATTTTTTGTCAACCCCTCCGGTCAGAATGCTCCATGGGAACCGGTGTTCCCATGGAGCCAATGGTTTTTCCGTCATTCGGCCTTTTCCGGCCGGAAACGGATCCTACCAGTGGTAACCGACAAAAACGCCCACATGGGTTCCGCCGGCTTCAAGGTCGTACTCGTCGCCGCCATCATCGTCCACAGAAACTTCAGCCTGGGAGTAACGGACCAGGGCGCCCAGGTTCAGGTGTTCGCCCAGGGTGACATAAAGACCGCCTGAAATGTAGTAGCCCATGCCCGATGCGTCTTCGGAATAGCTGTCGTCAAACTGATCGACCGCTTCAACTTCGGCGTAGACAGCGGCAAGACCGCCTCCCACGAAAGGACGGATCGGGGTTCCCACGGGCTCCCATATTTTTTTGATACCGATGCAGAGCTCGGACGTGCTGCCCGTCACATCCACCCCGTTGAAGGTCTCTTCTTTGGCGGAGCCAAGAAGTTCGATGGCGAGGCTCACCGGCCAGTCCTGACCCCTGAAGTCACAGAGCAGACCGATTTCACCCTGTTCGTCGTAACCCAGAGCCCAGTCGTCGGAATCCAGAGTTTTCTGGCCGATAAAAAAGTTGATGTTGTTGGAGGGGGCTTCGGCATACGCCGCAGACACCATCAGACTGAGGGCCAATACCATACCAAGTGCGATGCGTTTCATGGTTTTTCTCCTTTTGACGTTCGTGTCGTTCAATGAAAACCGTTTTAAGTTTACCGGTTACCCGGATCTTTCTCTCCCCATCTCGCTGACGATGAAATTAACCTTTGCCCGGGTTGTTGTAAGTGTCCCACTTCACACCCCGCCATTTTTTCCTCGCCGTCATCACCCCCGTAATTTTCATGCACGATAGTACAAAAGGGCCATGGAGATCAACAACTAAAGAACAAGCGCAAGGGGTGTCGCGTGGATCATGGATCTTATGGCCGACGGACCGGCGAAGCCATGACCATCGGTATCAATCGCTATCGGATTCGGTATCGGGATCGGGGTCGGGGTCGATGCCCGGAACGTTTCGATGGCGATAGCGATCCCGATAGCGATAGCGATAGCGATTTGATAGGCGGTCAGATGATGTCCTTCCGGGTTTTCATCAACATATTATCACTGTTTTATAAATAGATGTTGATTTCAGATCCAAAATTGGCTATCTGTGAAACTAAACATCGTTCATGGAACAAACCCCCGGGTTGTCAGCCCGGACATCAAGCGGAATCCGCACACCGGGCCGGACCGGCAGAAGACCTGACAGGGGTGGTGAACGACAGAAGGTTGTGCAGCGGAGCAATGGGGTGCTCCTGGAGTTGCTGTGTACGGGGAGGTGGGGGCTCAAGCCACGCTGTTTTCCAGTCATAAACAGCGAATCATCCACTCGAAATCATCACGATCCGATCCACCGGCCAGATTGCGGCCGGATAAAAATGGAACGAACCTTTCGCCAGAGCTCCGGCCGTGCTGTCACGTCCGAATGGGCCTCTGCCCGGACCACGCCATTTCCGGTGAACTCCCGTTTTCTGCCGTCACATCGGTCTGTTGTCATCAATTCACGATGAAACATGTTCGGTTCATCCTGAACAGAAAGGTATTTTCATGGCAGCACACACCCGGAATCATGGGGCAGCCCCTCCAAAAGAGGGCGTCTCGAGAAAATCTCTTGTCAACCGGATCAACTTCCTGAACTTCACCGATCAAAAAATCCAGTGCGTCCTGGGCCGAAAGGAAGGAGGCGACATGATCCTCCACCTTTCCCCCCTGCCCAGTTTCGGCCAGTACATGGTCTGTTTGTGGCCTGACGAACTGAGCCGGGAAACGGAACCTGCCTCATTGAAGATGAAAACCATTTCCATTCCGGCCATGGGCGGTGACATCCCCATCCGCCCGGATATCCGGAGGCTGACAAACAAGGGGGTCTGCGTGCGGCTCCCGGACCCGGTGGACCTTGGAAGCCGGGGGAGGGTGAAAAACAATCCCTATCCTGACATGCGGGCCCGGTTCACCCACCAGGGCCGCCTTGTGACAGCCCGCATCAACGGCCTGACCGACCGCCGGCTTTCCCTGATCCTGTCAAACATTTCCACAGGCGAGGCACCGGATCTGAAGCCCGGTGACAGGATTGAACCGGCCCTGGTCCGGGATGGGGAGATCCTGTTCAGCGGCCCCTACATCATCGAACGATTTGAAAAGGAGAACAGGGAGCCCGCGCTCTGGCTCCGGCCTGAGAACCTGATCGCCCCCCGTTTTCCAGCGAAAAAATTCAGAAGCACACGCCACAAACTCAAACCGTCTCCCGACGCGGTGTTCACCCACCCCTTGACCGGATGCCGGCTGGCCCTGACCGTGACAGACCTTTCAGGTTCCGGGTTTTCCGTCTGGTCCGAAGAGGAGGAGGCCCTGCTGCCCACCGGCCTTCAGGTCCAGGACATCCAGCTTTCGTTCGCCGGTGTTTTCACCCTGTCCTGCCACGCCCAGGTGGTTCACAGGCGGGAGGTGGGAGAACGGCGCGGGAAACGCCCCGGCTTCCTCTACGGCTTCGCCTTTGTGGACATGCCCCTTTCCGACCACCTGAAACTCCAGCGCATCATACACCAGTGCCAGAGCAGCCACTCCAAGGTCTGCACCCGGCTGAACCCGGAAGATCTCTGGCGTTTCTTCTTTGAAACGGGTTTCATCTACTCGCGAAAATACCACGCCTTCACGGAAAACAGGGGCCTGATCCAGGACACCTACAGCAAACTGTACAGCCAGAGCCCCGACATATCCCGCCATTTCACCTGCCAGGAGAACGGCGGCATCCTGGGACACCTGTCCATGCTCCGGTTTTATGAAAACGCCTGGCTGATCCACCATCACGCGGCCCTGAAAAAGGCCGGGGTCAGGGCGGGGCTTTCGGTTCTCAACCAGGTGGCCGCCTTCGCCTACAACTCCCTGTGGCTCGACGCCTGCCACATGCGCTACATGTTCTGCTATTTCAGACAGGAGAATCCTTTTCCCCATTATTTCTTCCAGGGATTCGCGGACAGGCTGAACAACCGGCAGGGCTGTTCCACAGATCCCTTCGCTTACCTGAGCTACCGGAAACCCGCGGAGCCGGAACAACCCCTGCCCCCTTCCTGGAAAACCGGTCCCTGCACGGCCCTGGACCTTGCCGACCTCCGGTTTTTCTACGAAAAATCGTCGGACGGACTGATGCTGGAAGCCCTGGATCTCACGGAAGACCGGGCCTTTGCAAACAGCCTTGGGCCGGTGTACCGGGATTCGGGCCTGACCCGGGAAAAACATCTGTACTCCCTGCGGCACAACGGAGACCTGGTGGCGGTGATCCTGGTGAACATCGCCGACATCGCCATCAACATGTCCGATCTCACCAGTTCGGTCACCGTGATGGTTCTGAAGCCCGCCCCCTTTACCCGTGACATTCTAAACAGAACCCTGGGCTCCCTGTCCCATCTGTTCTCCCGGAAACGGTTTCCCGTGCTGCTTTACCCCGCAGATTTCGCCGACCACCAGGCGATTGTCTACCAGAAAACCTATACCCTGTGGATTCTGGACACAGGGTATTCAGACGATTACTTCGCTTACCTGGACCAGGTGAACACGATGGTGGAACAGGCAAACACGACGACACAGACTCAAGGAGAAACATCATGAACGATACGGTCATTCACATCGACGCCCAGCCCCTCAGGGTTCACCTGAAAACGAAATTCCGCCATCCCGCCGCCGACCGCACCGACGGGGAAAGCCTCTGGGTCCGGGCCTGGCGAAAGGGGATCAGCGGATTCGGGGAAGGCTGCCCCAGGACCTACGTGGCCGGTGACGATCTCGATTCCAGCCTGGCCATGATCCGAAACCGGTTTGCCAGCGGCCAGACATCGTTCACCTGTTTTGAAGACATGACACGCTTCGCCGAGGCCAATCAGGACCTGATCGACCGTTTTCCCTCGGCCTGGTGCGCCGTTGAAATGGCCCTTCTCGACCTGTTTGCCCGGGAGCGGTCCATGAGCGTGGAAACGTTTCTCGGCCTGGACACTATCAACCGGAAAGCCCGGTACAGCGCGGTCCTGGGAGACGACCGGACCTGGCGCTACACCTATCTCACCGACCAGTACATGATCCGGGGTATGACGGATTTCAAGGTCAAGGTGAACGGCCACCTGGAAAAGGACCGGAAGAAGCTGGCCATCATCGCCCGCCTTGGCGAAGATCACGGTCTTGACGGCATCCGGATACGCCTGGACGCCAACAACCTCTGGGCCGGAAAAGTGGATGCGGCCATCGATCATATCCAGGGCCTGGAAGGGCCGTTTTTCGCCGTGGAAGAACCGGTGGACGCCGGAGACGCGGAAGGCATGGCCCGGCTCAGCCGTGAAACGGGCCTTGCCGTGATTCTGGACGAAAGCCTGCTCCGGGAAAAGGATCTGGAACGGTTCGACCGTGTGGACGGAACCTTTATCGCCAACGTGAAAATCTCACGGGTCGGCGGCATTCTCCGGGCCCTGTCGCTGATCGAAGCTCTCCGAAAGCGGAACATGAAGATCATCATCGGATGCCATGTGGGAGAGACCTCCCTTTTGACCCGGGCCGCCATGGTCGCGGCGGCGGCGGCCGGGGATCATCTCCTGGCCCACGAAGGGGCCTTCGGAGACTACCTGGTGGAATGGGAACCGGTCAGCCCCATGCTGAGGTTCGGCCATGGGGGGATTCTGGACCTGGATACAGTCTATCATTACAAGACCGTCATGGGCCTCACCCTGGTTCTCCCGGAGACCTGGAACCAAGGATGGGGTATGGAAGGCCGGATGCCCATGACGCTGGACACCGGGGATCCCCTGATCGGCAGCCTCGGCATGGCCGACGGCACCCGTATCCACTACAGGAACTGGGGCGAAACATCGGGAGACGACGTGGTGCTGGTGCTGCACGGAGGCATGAGCCATTCGGGATGGCAGGCCCCCCTGGCCCAAGCCTTGCGGAATCTCGATCCCGGCGTCACCGTGGTGGCGGCGGACAGGAGGGGCTGCGGCCTGAACGACCGGAAAGGGGATCTGGGAACGGTTCAGGCCCTGATCTCGGACGTCACCGACCATGTGCTTTACCTGAAACGCCATTTCAATAGGGTTCACCTGGCCGGATGGTGTCAGGGCTGCCAGTACGCAGCCGTTGCGGCGAACCGTCTGGGTTCAGACGTTTCAAGCCTGATCCTCCTGACCCCGGGTTTCTTCTGGAACGAACGGTTCCGTTCGGTTTTGTCCATCGCCGAAACCGTGGTGCTCCGGCTGATCGAGACCTTCGACCTGGCCCCGGACCGGGACCAGGCCTTCGTTCCCATTCCCATGGAAGGCACGGATTTCACCCTGTCTCCCCGCTGGCTTGATTTCATCGAGACCGACGAGCTGAAGACCACCCGGATCACCCTGAAATCGGCCAGCGTGATGGACGAGATCCAGGAGCTGTCCTGGCGGGCCATGCTGGAGGTCGACCTGCCCACCCTGATGGTCATGGCGTCCCGGGACCGGATCGTGGACAACGACAAGGCCCTTCAGTTCATCGGAAACCGGTTCAAAGAGGACGGCCCCAACCGCCTGATCCACATGGACAGCCCCCACGCCATCCAGTTCGAGCACGCTGACCACGTGGCCCAGGAGATCCTGGGCCATATCCGGAGGGCCTGCCTATAGGGTTTTCCAGAGCCATCCCGCCAGGGCAGAACCGAGGATCACGGGGATCATGCCCCATTTGAACCGGACAAGACCCAGGAAAATGACGAGGGACGCGACCAGGGCAAAGACGTCGAATCCTCCGGAAGGCCTGATGGCGTGAATCGTGAACAGGACGCAGAGGTTGAGGATCACCCCGACCACGGCGGCGGTGATGGCGGACAGGGACGCCCCCAGGGTCCGGTTGTTCCTGAGACGCTCGATGTACGGGGCCCCGACGAAAATCCACATGAAACAGGGCGTAAAGGTCACCCAGGTGGTGAGGAGCCCTCCCGTCAGGCCTGCCATGGCCGGGCTCATGCCCTGGGCGTGGGTGTAGGCCGCGAAAAAACCCACGAACTGGGTCACCATGATCAGGGGACCGGGGGTGGTTTCGGCAAGACCCAGCCCGTCCATCATCTGTTCCGGCAGCATCCAGCCGTAATGACTGACCGCCTGCTGGCTGATATAGGCCAGGACCGCGTAAGCCCCTCCGAAGGTCACCATGGCCGCTTTTCCGAACAGCAGCCCGATGTCCACAAAGATGTCGTTCCAGCCCCTTGTGAGACCCAGGACAACCACCGGAAAAACCCACAACGGAACGCAGACCGCGATGATCTTGAGGGAATGGCCCAGGGTGGCCTGGGACCGCCTTTTTTTCGCCTTTTCACCGGCGGCCTGACTGGGAACACCCTGTTTTTGGGGTTTATCGGCGGCAATGAACGCCGAGGGAAAAAAGCGCGAACCCGCGAACCCGATGAGGCCCGCGCCCAGAACGATCAGGGGAAAAGGAATTCCGGCAAAATAGATGCCGGCGAACGAAAGAACGGCGATCAGGGCAAGAACCCCGTTTTTCAGGGATTTTTTCCCCATGCGGATCAAAGCCTCGGCCACGATGGCGGCCACGGCCGGTTTCAGGCCGTAGAACAGGGCCTCGACCGTGGGAACGTTGCCAAAGGCGGCGTAAATCCAGGACAGAAAAAGAAGGATGAAAACAGCCGGAAGCACGAAAAGAACTCCCGCCACAAGCCCCCCCAGATGGCCGTGAAGCAGCCAGCCGATGTACACGGTGAGCTGCTGGGCTTCCGGACCGGGCAGCAGCATGCAGTAGTTCAGGGCCTGGAGAAAATGATCCTCGTCGATCCATTGTTTCTCCTCCACCAGGTCTTTGTGCATGATGGAGATCTGCCCGGCCGGGCCGCCGAAGCTGATGAACCCCAGCTTCAGCCAGTAACGGAACGCTTCGAAAAATGTCGGTGTGTTCGTCATGGGGTTTTCCTTATTTACCGGCGGCTTGACCCGCCTTGTCGGTCAGCTCTTCCGGAGGCCGGACCTTCTGAAACATCCGGTAGAGGCTGATGTCATAGACGATTTTAAGCCCCCCGGCCAGAAACAGGGGGGCGCTGAACAGAACCGGGTTTGCGATCAAAAGGCCGCTCAGGGCCGGAGAAACGGACGCGCCGATGGACCGGGCGATACCGGTGATGCCCGCGGCGGCGCTGCGCTCGTCCGGCTCCACCACGGCCATGGTGTACGACTGGCGCGTGGGAACGTCCATCTGGGAGATGCTGAACCGGAGAAGCAACAGGGCCACGGCCAGGGTCGGCGTGGGCATCAGGGGCACCAGGCAGAGCAGCACGTTGGAGGGGATATGGGTGAACACCATGGTGTTCACCAGACCGATCCGGGCCGCGATCCGTGTGGCCAAAAGGGCCGACACCCCGGCCAGGAGGTTGGCCCCGAAGAAAATCCCTCCCAGGGTACCGGCGTCCAGGCCGAAACGGACGTGAAACCAGTAGGCCAGGATGCTCTGGACCACGAAACCACCGGCAAACGCGTCCAGGGAGAAAAGGGCGGACAGCCGGAACACCGTGCGTTTCGAGCGGTGAAGGCCGAAAACTCTTTTCGGACCTTTCTCTTCAGCCAGGTAGGGCCTGGTCCGCGGGGCTTCCACCGCCGCGGTGAGAAACAAAAACAGCAGCATCAGGGCCAGTCCTCCGGCCGCATACCCTCCCATGATATACCTGTAGGAGTCCAGCTCCGTCATGCCGGACGACTGGAGCATCCGGGACAACATCCCTCCCCCTAAAGCTCCCAGGGCCGTGGCAAAGGACCCGACCAGGTTGTACCAGCCGAAAACGGCCGTCCTTTTCCTGTCCGGAATGATCTGGGACAGGGCCGCCTGTTCGATGGAGAGAAACGGGCCGATTTCATTGCCGCTGGGGCTGATGATGCCCAGGATGGCGAAAAAGGTCAGGGCCACGGGATCTCGGGTGAACGCGAAGGCCAGGCCCGACAGGGCCATGAGAAAGGCGCCAACGATCAGCATCCGTTTGCGCCCGATCCGGTCTGCCACGCTGGTCGCCCAGAACGACACCAGCACGTCGCCTGCCAGGGTGAGAGACAGAAGAAGGCCGATCTGAGCGTCGCTCAGGCCCGTGGCCGAAAGAAAAAGAACCAGGATCACCGACATGAAGCCAAAGGCGAAAAGCCGGATGATCCGGGTTGTGAAAAGCAGGGAAAAGTTTCTGTTCTGGTCTGTCATGGGTCGTCCTTTGTTAAAAAAATTAATGTAACCTGTGTTACACAAATTAAGATGATCATCCCTCAATGTCAAGATGATTGTGGGGGCCGCCTGCACTGATCCGGCAATAAAACAGGGCGATCGCATGTATCATCGGCATGGATCTTAACCATCGCTATCGCTATCGGCATCGGTATCGAAATGTTCTGACTATCGAACCCGATACCGATAGCGATGCCGATTAACCGGAAACCATGCCCGCGAAAGAGGTAACCCTCAATTTGCATAGGGGACTTAGCCCATGCCGGCGTGAATTCCGGGTCGGCTTCGGAATTCGGGCCGGTATTCTTTCCCGTGTCCCAAACCGGTTCAAACGCTCCGCCACGCTGGAGGCCGCCCGGAATGACAGGTTGGGGGCCGGGAACGTGTTCGGGCATGGTTTCAGTGTTTCAGATGCAACGTTCTTATACATTTAGGGTTGAATTTGCCGGGGCTTGAATCTATATATAAATGTATCTTGTGTTACATTTAAAGCCGAGGCGTTATGGACGAAAAACAAAAATGGATCATGCTGGTCTACAGACTTCCCCGGGGGAAAACCTCGGCGGCGAAAGTGGCCCTCTGGAGAAAACTTAAAAAAATCGGGGTGTTTCAGATCCAGGATTCGGTGTGCATCCTGCCCTTGTCGGACAAGAACATGGAAAACTTTCAGTGGACGGCGGCAGAGGTTTCGGAAACAGGCGGTGACGCCTCGGTGTGGGTGATCACGGCCATCAGCCCGGACAAGGAAAAAGAGGCCCGTGATTATTTTCTGGATCAGGTGAACGTTCAGTACCAGGCCCTGATCAGAGCTGTCGACGCTGCGGTTGACCGTGAAAACCTGAAGGACCTGTGGCTTCATTTCAACAGGATCAAAAGCCAGGACTACCTGAAATCACCGCTTTCCGTGGAAGTGAAGGCGGCCTTTGAGCGCCGGATGGCGGAACTCGCCGGAGGAAACGAATCATGAAATGGATCACCTGGAAACACATCGGCATCGACCGGATGGCCTGTTCATGGCTGATCCGGAAGCACGTGGACCCGGCCGCCGAGTTCGTGTTCATCGACAAGGGGGCGGACTACAAACCCATGGACGGCATCCCCTTCGACATTCCCGGGGCGGCCCTGAGCCACAAACGGGGCAAATGCACCTTTGTCACCCTCATGAAAGAATACGGCCTGGCCGACAAAACCCTGGACCGCATGGCGGACATCGTCAACTCAGCCGATACCCTGGACGACCTTCTTCCCGCGCCGGAAGCCGCCGGATTCGACCTGATCTGCCGCAGCCTCTCCCGGTTCCTGGACGACGACCAGCGCGCCGTGGAACAGGCCCAGATCATCTTCGAAGCGGTCTACCGGTTTCTGAACGGAACGCGGACATGACGAAACAGTCACTTCCCGGGCCCTCTTTTTTGGAGAATCCTGAGGAAGGTTTCGTTGGCCACTTCCGATGATTTTTTTGTTGGGGCGCCGAACTCCCCGCTCCATCCACAGGCTGGCACCAAAGGACGCCCTCCAAGGGAAAACAGCCTGAATCACTCCGGTTCCTCCAACCCGCGAGAAAAACGTTCTTCGCTACCTTCAATGGCCGGCACGGCATTATGAAGACCTTCCACGTTTGGCCACAGACTGCGGCCATTTCACCACATCAAGTCATTCATTGGAATTCCAGAGAGTTCAACCATATCCGATCCATGGATGAGGCCAAATGGACACATGACAGCCGCTTGAGCAACAATCGACACAACGACTTAATTTCCTATATATTCAGATTGTTATCAACACATCATTTACAGTGGCACGCATTTGGCTAATCTGATCGTCAGATTTCGAGGGACAGGGTTTATCACACAAAACAGGAGGAGAATTCATGAGTCAGAATCACGGTTGGGCATCCCCGGCACCGGCAGGTCTGGTCGCTCTCGCGGTTGCATGTTTTACATTTTTCGGTGTTCTCAGCGGCAAGGTGGATCATTCCTGCATCCCGCTTCTCGGGTGCTGGCTGCTGGGAGGATTTGTCATCCAGATCATTGTCGGCATCATTGAACTCATGGAGGGGAACACCACCGGCGGGAATGTCTTCACCTTTTTTGCGGCGTTTTTCATGCTGGTCGGCGGGCTTGAGTTTTTCGTCAAATTTGCGGCCCATATCCAGGCGTGGCAGATTGACACCCGTATCGACGGATGGGCATGGTCCGCCCTTGCCATCGCGCTCCTCCTGTGGACGCCGGCCTACTTCAAGGCCCCGTTCCTCCTGTGCTGTGCCGTGCTTGCCCTGGACGTGGCGGTACCCATCGTGGCCCTGATGGATCTTCATATCGTATCCCACGCCTGGGCCCCCGTTGCCGCCTATTCGCTTCTCATCGCCGGGATTCTGGCCCTGTACATCTCAACAGCCATCGTTTTGAACACGGCCTATGGCCGGGCGCTTCTACCCATGCCGGGCCCCCTGGCCATGGAAAAAACGGCGGACCCAGTCTCCCCGACCGCGGAAACCCCGCCACACTCCGTGCCGGTGTCGATACAGGACAGCCCCAACATTGCCCAGGTATCATAGACCAGAGACTACCTTGAATCATGCCTCCCCTTCCCGGAGGGGGAGGCACACCATACCGGCCACGGCCTGATTTTTTAAACCGGGATAAGCGGGTTTTGAATCCATGGAACCCCCCGCACACGGTGATGCGTCCGCCCCAAGCCCTGGCTGTTTTTTGGAAACAGGCCAATGATACACCCGCCATAGGATTTCTTTCGTTTGACCTGGAGCAAATCCCCAGACCGAATCCCGATAGACACCTCCGCGGCCACTCACACGTCGGGCCTTCCGGCGGACCGGCTTCCCATCCCCTAAACGGCTTGCCGCAGGAGTTCACCGTATTTCAAGACGTTTCCGGGCATTGGACCGTATAGCCAAGAGAGCGTTTCGATTTCACCGTGGGTTCAGATCCTCCCATAGCCTGTGCCCACACCCTCCGGATCCTGAATAACCGCATGGACATCGACGGTGAACGCGGGTCGTTGGCCCAGACTTATCCCCCACCAAGGGCCCTTCGAAATCATCGCCACATAATGTGGCGATACATACACATTGTGCGCATGCAACAATAAAAACAGCCACATGCCATTGATAAAAACGGTTTCATGGCGAAAATGAGGCCATTACGCCACACAGCTGCATCCCGAGGAAAAACTATGTTTTTATCAACAATTCCAAGACTTAATAATTTTTTTCCCAGCCTGTCACACCCCTTGCATATGCCGAACGGAGTTCTAAAACAGTACACCCGTTTTCAAACCAAACCGGACTCCGAACAGGTGCCGGATCATGGAAAGACATGCGTTTCGAACCAACATCCAGAAAAGAGGGGGAGCTGATCCATGACCATCGCAAACGACTATCAATCCAAACTCACCAATGCCGACGACGCGGTTCTATCCGTAAAATCCGGGGACTGGGTCGACTACGGGGCCTTCGGCGCGGCACCTGAATTTCTCGATGCCGCCCTTGCATCCCGGGTCGACACCTTACAGGACGTGAAAATCAGGGCGCTGGCCTTTCCGGGCATGGCCAAGGTCGCCCTGGCGGGCCAAGGGCAAAACCAGGGGCGGTTCATTTACAACAACTGGCATTTCAGCGCCGGGGACAGGAAAAACCATGACCAGGGGAACTGCCACTTCATCCCCTTCACGTACAACGAAGGCCCTTCCCATTATGAAAAAAATATCAAATCCAACGTCTGCATGCTGAGGGCCGCCCCCATGGATGCTTCGGGGAACTTCAATTTCGGCATCGCCAATTCGTTCCAGAAGGCGATGATCGAAAACGCCGACACGGTCATTGTGGAGGTCAACAACAGCATGCCCCGCTGCCTGGGGGGACGGGGTGAGTCGATTCACATTTCGGAGGTTGACTTCATCGTCGAGTCCGACAACAAGGCGATCCTCACCCTGGATTCACCGCCGATCACGTCCGTGGACGAGAAAATCGCGGCCCTGATCGTGGAGCAGATCGAAGACGGGTCCTGCATTCAGCTGGGCATCGGCGGAATGCCCAATGCCGTGGGCAAGATGATCGCCCAGTCAGACCTGAAGGATCTGGGCGTCCACACGGAGATGCTGGCCGACGCCTACCTGGATATGTACGAAGCCGGGCGCATCACCAATGCACGGAAGAACCTGGACCCCGGCAAAATGGTGTACACCTTTGCACTGGGAAGCCGGCGCCTGTACAATTTCATCAACGACAATCCCGTCTGTGCCAGCTACCCCGTCGATTACACGAACAAACTGAGCCACATCTCGGCCAACGACAAAGTGATTTCCATCAACAACGCCGTGGAGGTGGACCTTTACGGCCAGGTGTCTTCCGAGTCGTCCGGCTTCCGGCACATCACGGGAACCGGCGGCCAGTTCGATTTCGCATACGGCGCCTACCATTCCAAGGGCGGCAAATCGTTCATCTGCCTGTCGTCGACGGTCCGGGGCAAGGACGGAACCCTCAAATCCAGAATACGCCCCGTGTTTGAACCGGGTTCCATCGTCACCCTGCCCCGGACCGTCACCCATTACGTGGTGACCGAATACGGCATGGTATGCCTGAAGGGAAAATCCACCTGGGAAAGGGCCGAAGCCCTGATCAGTATCGCCCATCCCGATTTCAGGGACGAACTGATCGAGGCGGCTGAAAAAATGAAGATATGGAAGGCTTCGAACCGATGTGACGCCCTCCGTTATGTGGCGTGATTTTAAGCGGTCCCGGGCCGTGATGATACATGCAAGGTTTTAATCGTAATTATTCAAACTGAGTAAAGGAAAAATTTCATGGCACAACTCATTGCAGACAGAAGAGATGTCGACTTTGTCCTTCATGAGCAGCTGGACGTCACGGCGCTGGCGCAGGAAGACAAATTTTCGGAATTCGGAAAAAAAACCGTGGACCTGATCGTGGGCGAGGCGAGAAATTTCGCCATCAAGGAAATCCTGCCCCTTCAGAAACTCAGCGACAGCGGCTGCACCTTCAACGCCGGGGAAGTCAAGGTTCCCGAAGAGTACCACCGGGTGTTCAATGCGTACAACGAGGGAGAATGGCTGGCCATGACCGATGATCCGGCCTGGGGCGGCCAGGGCATGCCCAAGGTCGTTTCCATGGCGGCCAACGAGTACTTTTACGGGGCCTGCAACTCCTTCATGCTGTTTCAGATGCTCAGCCACGGTGCGGCGAAACTGGTGGAGAGCTTCGGCACGGACAAGCAGAAAGAGCAATGCCTGCGAAACATGTTTTCCGGCCGCTGGTCCGGAACCATGCTTCTCACCGAACCGGAAGCCGGGTCCGACCTGGCCGCCGTCGCAACCACGGCAACACCCAACGGCGACGGAACCTACTCCCTGTCCGGCAACAAAATCTTCATCTCCGGGGGCGATCATGACATGGTGGAAAACATCATCCACCCCGTCCTGGCCAGGATCGACGGGGCTCCCGCCGGCATCAAGGGCATCTCCCTGTTCCTGGTCCCCAAATACCGCATCAACGACGACGGCACCCTTGGCGAATTCAACGATGTGGTCTGCACAGGCATCGAGGAAAAGATGGGCCTTCACGGAAACTGCACCTGCTCCCTCACCCTCGGAAGCAAGGGACAGTGCATCGGCACCCTTCTGGGCGGAGAAAACAAAGGCATGGCCTGCATGTTCCAGATGATGAACGAAGCCCGCCAGATGGTGGGACTCCAGGGTTTCGCCAACGCCAGCGCCTCGTACATGTACGCCCTGGCCTATGCGAGAGAGCGTGTCCAGAGCAAGGAACTGACGGCAGCCGGCGGTTCCGCGCCCGCCGCGATCATCCGGCACCCCGATGTCCGCCGCCAGCTGATGATGATGAAGGCCTGGACCGAGGGCATGCGCAGCCTGATCTACTACGGAGGCCTTTGCCACGACCGCATGGCCGTCGCGAAGACCGAGGAAGAGAAAGCCGCCTACGCCTCGCTGCTCGAAGTCCTGACCCCGATCATCAAAGGCTATGTCACGGACAAGGCCTTCGACATATGCAGCCAGGGCATCCAGGTATACGGCGGTTACGGGTACATCGAGGAGTTCCCGGTGGCGCAGCTTTTGAGGGATTCCCGCATCTTCATGATCTACGAAGGGACCAACGGCATCCAGTCCATCGACCTCCTGGGACGGAAACTGGGCATGAAAAACGGCAAGCCCTTCATCGCTTTCCTGGATGAAATCCGCAAAACCATCACCGGGGCCAGAAACATCAAGGGCGTCGAGGCCCTGGCCGAAACCTTCGACGCCTTCCTGTCCCGGTACACGGAAACGGCCCTGAACCTGGCCCGAACCGCCATGTCCGACAAGGTGCAAAACGCCTATGCCTTTTCCCATCCCTTCCTCGACGCGACCGGAGACCTTGTCATGGCCTGGATGCTGTTGTGGAGAGCCGCCGTGGCGGCCCCGAAAATCGGCGAAAAGAAAAAAGACGACGCCTTTTACCAGGGCCAGGTCACCACAGCCCGGTTTTTCATCAACACCATCCTTCCCGTCACCTTGGGTCGGTTGAACGCCATCGACGCCTGTGACGGCGCGGCGGTCGATATGGACGACGCCTCCTTCGGAAGCAAGTAACGCACGAAAAGGAAAGACACCATGACGGATGAACACCTGACACAACGCCAAAAGGCCAAACTCGTGATCGACCTGTTTCACAGGCTTGTCATGCACCATGCCCTCTGGTTCAGCGAAGTGAAGCACCAGATGGGGTCGGACGACGCCATGGAAACCCTGTGGGCGGTCTCCGAGAAAAGTTTTGAAATTCAGATGAAACGGTTTGCCCGGCAATTTGATTTCAAGATGGACGGGGATGTTCCCGCCCCGTTGCTGGCCATGGAAGACCCGGCCCGAGACGAACTGATGAAGAATATTTCCATCAACTGGCTGGCCAATGACGGCGTCTGGTTCCAGGCCGTGGAATCCGAAAAGGGCATGAACGACGCCAAACGGTGCAACGACTCGTGCTGGGCCCAGTTTTCACCCCTTGAGGCCGCATCCATCAAACGGGTGCTGGGGCTGTCTGACGCCCCGGGACTCGAGGGGCTGAAACGGGCCTTGGCCTACAGGCTTTACGCCTTCATCAACGAGCAATCCATCTGCGATGAAACGGAAGACAGCTTTGTTTTCCAGATGAACAAGTGCCGGGTCCAGGACGCACGGAAGCGGAAAAACCTCACGGATTACCCCTGCAAATCGGCGGGACTCGTGGAGTACACCTACTTTGCACGAACCATTGACCCGCGAATCCAAACCGAATGCATCGGCTGCCCTCCGGACAGCCATCCCGACACGTGGTTTTGCGCATGGCGGTTTTCAATCAAACAACAAGGAATCTAACATGATGAAAGATGTGGTTATCGTAAGCGGCGCCCGGACGGCCATCGGATCGTTCGGCGGAAGTTTGAAAAGTGTTTCGGCCATCGACATGGGGGCCCTGGTCATTCGGAAGGCCCTCGAGAAGGCGGGCCTGCGGCCGGTTGTCGGAAGCGACATGGCCGCGTTCGCCCCTGAAAAGCTCAAAGGCCGGGAGTTGCCGGCCATCGAGGCCAGATACAGCACCTGGGATCCATCGCTGATTCCCGTGACGGTGGACGAGGTGATCATGGGCAACGTGCTCACGGCGGGCCTGGGCCAGAATCCCGGACGCCAGGCCATGATCCGGGCCGGCGTCCCCAAAGAAACACCGGGCTTCACCATCAACAAAGTCTGCGGATCGGGCCTGAAAGCCATCGCCCTGGCCGCAAGCTCCATCATGAGCGGACAGGCCGACGTGGTCATCGCCGGCGGCCAGGAGAGCATGAGCAACGCGCCCATGGCCCTTCAGAAAGCCCGGTGGGGCCACCGCATGGAACTCACCGGCGTTGGAGAGATCCACGACCTGGTGGTTTATGACGGCCTCTACGAAATATTCAACGGGTATCACATGGGAATCACGGCGGAAAACATCGCCGAGCTTTACGCTATCAAACGGGAAGATCAGGACAAGCTGGCCTTCCTGAGCCATGAACGGGCCATCCACGCGATGAACTGCGGTCTTTTCAAGGATGAAATTGTTCCCGTGGTGATCCCGGGGAGGAAAGGCGACACCCACGTGGATAAAGACGAGCGTCCCATGGAAACCAGTCTTGAAAAAATGGGAAGCATGAAACCGGCCTTCAAGAAGGACGGGACCGTCACGGCGGGAAACGCCTCGGGCATCAACGACGGCGCGGCGGCCCTTGTCTTGATGAGTGCGGACAAGGCGAAAGAACTGGGCCTTGAGCCCTACGTCACCATCAAGGGTTTTGCAACAGGCGGCGTGGACCCCGCCTTCATGGGACTCGGACCTGTTCCCGCGATACAGAAAGCGCTCAAGAGAACGGGTATGGGCATCGAGGACATCCAGATGATCGAGCTCAACGAAGCCTTTGCCGCACAGGCCATGGGCTGCATGATCGAGCTTGGAATCGATTTCGACCGCCCCAACCAACTGGGCAGCGGCATCTCCCTGGGGCATCCCATCGGATGCACCGGAGCACGTCAGATGGTCACCATGATCCATGAAATGAAACGCAAGAACTACAAAACAGGCCTTGTCTCCATGTGCATCGGCGGTGGCATGGGCATGGCCATGATTGTCGAACGGTAATTTTTACCTCCACTGTCATAGGATATACCCAGTAATTCCCTCGTGCCGCAGTCTGATGAACGTGATCGGTTCAAAGGGCTGCGGCACTCCTGTCTTTGAAAACAGCTCACCCGGCCAGGTGAAACCATGACCGGGTGAGTGTTCTATCCATCGTCATACCCTGGCAGCCGTCTGATAACGCCGCCCCAAGGTCCATCAATAGGTGAAAAATCCCTTACCGCTTTTCCGTCCCAGCCATCCGGCGCGGACATACTTTCTAAGCAGGGAATGGGCCCTGTATTTGGAATCCCCGAACTCCTGGTAGAGCACATCCATGATGGCGAGGCAGACATCGAGGCCGATCAGATCGCCCAGGGCCAGAGGGCCGATGGGGTGGTTGGCACCCAGCTTCATGGCGGTGTCGATATCCTCCGCGGAGGCGATGCCTTCAGCCAGAATACCCGCGGCTTCGTTGATCATGGGGATCAGGATCCTGTTGACCACAAAGCCAGGCGCTTCAGCGACTTCCACCGGTTCTTTTCCGATCCGGATGGAGACGTCCTTGACCTTGTCGTAAGTTTCCTGGGAGGTGGCCACGCCCTTGATGATTTCCACGAGCTTCATCACCGTGGCGGGATTGAAAAAATGCATGCCGATGACTTTGTCCGGCCTTGCCGTGGCCGCAGCCACTTCGGTGATCGACAGGGACGAGGTGTTCGAAGACAGGATGGTTTCCGGTTTGCAGATGCCGTCCAGTTCCTTGAAGATCTGTTTTTTAATGGCCATGTTTTCCACGGCCGCTTCGACCACCAGGTCGCAGTCGGCGGCGAGTTTCAGGTCCGTGGTGCCGGTGATCCGCGCAAGGAGTTCATTTTTTGCCGCCTCTTCCATCTTGCCTTTGGAAACGAGCCGGTCCAGGCCTTTGGCGATACCGTCAAGACCCTTTTTGACGAACGCGTCATCAATGTCCCTCAGGATTACGTCGAACCCCTTGGCCGCAAAGGCCTGTGCAATGCCCGCACCCATGGTGCCGGCGCCGAGAACGCATACTTTTTTCATTGTTCCTCCATCAACTGTTCAGGATTGATACTGTAAACGATTAAAAACAAAGTCCGGTTCATACATGAAACGCCATGAACTTTCCAGGAATAAAGGACGGTCCGGGAATACAAAGACATTTCCCTTCACCCGGACCGGACCAAGGCACAGGCCTGCCAGAGGATCGGACACACGACCCCAGGCAGGCCCCGGCAACATCCGGCCCATATTTACAATAACCATGCCGGGGGCACTGTCATTCGACAAACTTGACAACGAATTGATTTTAAAACAGATATACCGGGCAGAAAAACCGCAGGGGCAGGATGTGCCCAACGTCATCCGTGGCTATTTCGCCACATTTTGACATGGCTGATCCGAAATTCATTGAAAATAGCCTTTTAAATCGAAATATTACATGGATAGGTGGCGATTTGTTCACATGATGTGGCGCCAAACCCACATCTCTTCCCTTTGGAGAGAGATTTTAAGTCGAAGCTTTTTCACGAGAACCGGCCTGACACACCGTCATGTCGGCTTCCCCTTGTCCGCAAATCCAACAGACCAAGATTTACAAGTTACGCTCCACGATGCTGACTTCTTTTCCATCTTCGACATCCTCGATCCAGACATGGAGTCTCCACGTATTGCCGGGTATAAACCCTTTTTTCAATCTTTCCATGATTTTATATTTAACCATGTAATTCCTGCCCCCAATCAGATTGGCATTTAAAAAATACACGCTCCCCTCATTCCACCCGGGCAGATGGACCACCACACTGTGTTTTCCCGGTTTCAGGGCAACGCGGCAAAAGGGTGAGCCCGATGAACCTTCAGGCTTCACCTCGACCATCTGTTCATCGATTTTCAGGATATCAATCTCTTCGGATGGGTAGACAATTGCCGGATAATCGCCCGTGTAAATCGTGAGGGTTTCTTTCGCGTGAGAGCATCCGAACAATACGGTTAAAATAAAAAGCAATAAAACATGTTTCGTTTTGAGCATCCTTAAAAAATCCTTTGTAACAAGACGCACGGCTTCCGGGTTTAGCGGTCGGCTGGAACATTCGTCGGTCTTTTACTTTTTGTATGCCGGTTTTATACCCTTTATCATTGGGTAATGCTTCACATTCAGGGTTTTTAGCCCCGCATTTTCAGATTCACACGTAGCAGCGATGATGGCGTCTGCGAGGCCAACCCCATGTGATTTGGCATAATCACGTTTATAAAGACCACCTGCTCGGGCAATTTCAGCGGTAACAGGGACAACCGTAAACAAAGAGATAAAATTGTCTAATGCGCTTAGTTCCGCAGATCCTTTTACACCAGCGTACAGCTCCGCCACAACGATGGATGACAATATTATTCTATGCGAATTAGCCGTTACAAAATCCACTGCTTTATCGTAGCCGCGCAAAAAATCTATAAGAACATCTGTGTCAAGAAGAAAGGACTCGGCCATAATTAACTCCTGTCCCATTCAGAGCGTATCGCCCTGAAATCAGGAAGATCTTCACGGTTCTTCCAGATTCCGGCCGTCTCCCGCAAAACGCTTTCACGCCTGCTGAGCCCTGTTTGGTCTATAAGGCGATCAACCGCTTCACGGATAAGCTCACTTTGCTTCTTGCCCAGAGTTTTTGAAATGATTTCCAATTCAGTTCTTTGCCGCTCTGTAAGATAAATCTGTGTTCTTACCATGCAACACCTCCATAATGTATACATCAACGTTATACATTACAAATGCAGCTGTCAAGGCCAACGTGCGCTTCAGACGCGGTATATGACACGAATTCAAATGGTTACGACCCCAGACCCCCACGGTACTTTCTCAACCTGACCTACTATATTCGCAGTGATTCTATTACTGTACCTTCCAGAAAATCCCATTAATTTCAACAAGACAAGTTCAATGTATTACAAAGGTTAAGGGCTTCATGGCATACGCCATCCATATTACACCACTACCTTTAGCCTTATTGACAGGATGACCCATGTTTGCAAAAATATGGATGAACTCATCGAACGACTCCACACCGCTATTCTTGATGCCATCAACAATCCTGAAAGAACTCAGAAAACAACTTCAATCGGAACGTTATTTTGACAACCACAATAAAAAACAAAAAACATGTTTCTTTGTGATCATTCTGAAAATCCTTCTTGTCTCGCACACATGACACACCGCTTTAACCCGGCGCGTCATCGGTTTCCGGCATACCATTGAGTTCCACTCCGCCATAGAATGTTCCTGCCCTCACTTTTTATAAGCTGAAGTCATTCAACGGTTTTTGTCCCTGTCCCTTTCTTCTTGATAGTGATCATAGGACATGCCATCGACCCTGTCCAAGCACCGCTGCCTTTCAATCGGGTTCTCGATGTTATAGCAGTTCCGGCGTTCCGTTTCCCTAAACCCTTCATACCACGACCGAGAGGAGCAGCCTGACAGGACGGCGGTCAAAGGTATTACACATACAACAAAAACGATAAGCTTTTTCATATCTTTACCTTCTATCGCGATGACCCGACCTGGGATTCTCGCCCTAATTCGCACCCGCAGGAAATATCACATCATTGGTTTCATAATCAAACAGGGCTTCTTTTCCTGTGGTGTTATCAAAACCAATAACCCCATAATCCGGCCACATCGTTCCATAACCCACATACAATGTGACCGGAGTCGGCAGCACATTGACATAACCCAGGTCAGCGCTGTAGTATCTGCCCGAAATCTCAACCGACACACCATCAACCCACTCGATGGTCGTCATTTTGATGTCCCTGTACAAACCGATTGAGCTGCCATGGATGCCGGTCACGTCCATATCCATGGTCATGTTTTCTGTTGGATATTCTCCACTATCATCAAAAACCCACGAAACCTTGCCTGTCACAACAAGTTCGTTGCCGTTGCCGAATATCAATCTCAATTTTTGGAACGAAAACGTCACCTGTGAGAAAGTTTCGCGCTGGATGTCAACCACGCCTGAAACCAGAGCCGAACCTTTGACCACACATCCGTTCCACTCTACAGCCTTCAAAATTCCAAACGTGCTGTCCAGTCTGTAGTTATCCCAGGCAACGGTTCCTTCAGCCTTGCCGTTGTTTCTGTCAATCACCATGTCGGAAACAAGGCTCCCCCCATCGCCGTCAGAAAACTCCGCTCTTTTTGCCCGCTCTGCATGGACGTTCTTTACACCATCTTCCACGCCTTTCTCCCCGGCTTCGAACAAAGGCACATCGTGAATATCGCCCAATAAGGTCGCCCCAAAATAGAGCTCAAAACCGAGTTGCGATACATTGTCCTCTGTAAGATCCGCCGGGGTATTTTTCCCGTTGTACACGGAAAAGGGATTGTAGGGCGAAAGAGTGGAGGAATCATTTCCGCAGCCGAACAAAAGTGCAAGGAGTAAGAAAACAGGAAAATAACGCCTGAACTTAAAAAGGAACCATCTGTTGCCCAAAAATTTCATTTTATGCCTCGTCTACTTATTCAAAAATTGTATTATCGCATCACACGACAGACGCGGGAACGCAAAAGTGTCGCTTGAAATACGCCGGCCACAAAAAGGCAAACCATCTTGAAAAACTAAGCATCCACCCGGTCGGCGTGGAAGCGATTCATTGGTCACGCCGATAATCAATCGATTTCTTTTGGTTCCATTAAAAGATTAACCCCTTCAAAAATCTCAAAAAACCGTTCTTTTGACAAAATACCAATCTTTTCGATCAGATCGCTTCTATTAGCTAAAAATATTTGAGATATATTGATGACACTTTTTTCAGGATATTGGCCACACTCTTGTTACTCAACGATAAAGTCGGATGGGATTTCCCTCTGTTTTTCCCGTAAAGTCTTTGCTTGGCCTGGCCGTTCATTACCCTTCACCATCCTCCTCCAACCCGTTTGCCCAGCTTTTCAAAAGCTGGCCGCCGGAGGCACAATCCGTCAAAACCCTTGACCCTCAATCATCCATTGGTCGGGCAACGCCCGACGATCAGCCCAAGACAGGATCGATCCGTTGTTTCAGCAGGCAGCAGGCGATGCGGTAGTCGGGTTTTCCGGTGTCGCCGTAGGACAGGTTGTCGGGCTGGATCATCTTGTTCATCACGCAGCCTTCGGGGATGGTGAGTTTGAAGAAATCCGACTCGTTCAGGGGGGGGCGGTCCATCAGACGTCCGTTTTGGATTTCGTGGGCGTGAATGGGGAAATCTTCGCACAGGGGGCATCGGTAGACGCGGCCATTGGGGAAGATGAAATAGTTGTCCGCCACCTGGCCCGCGCATTCGAAGATTTCTCCGTCTTCCAGGAACACCTTGGGGTAGGTGACGCCGATGCCCGAGGCCGCCACGGTTTTCGCCACGGCCGGAACCGTGGAAAGCCAGGTTTCCCGGGTGAGCTGGAGTTTCCCGCCCCCTTCGAGGGCCGATTTTCCCCGGATGCCGATGACCTGGATGAAGAACTCCCGGATGCCCAGCTCTTTGAGGAGGGGCGGCATCTGGGCCAGTTCGTGGAAGTTCATCGTGCTCACCGTAAAGATCAGGCTCGTGTTGAAGCCCCGTTTCACCGCGTTGCGGATGCCCTCGATACAGGTGGCGTAGCAGCCCTGGCCCCGGATCGCGTCGTTGGTCGCGGCCGTGGCCCCGTCCAGACTGAAACTCATGAAATCCACCTCGTCCGGCGTGACTTTGGACAGGATGTCGTGGAACAGGTACCCGTTGGTGTCGATGGTGATCGAGGCGTAGCCCAGGTTCCGGGCCGTTTTCACGGCAAAAGAAAGCTCCGGGTGGAGGGTGGGCTCACCGCCTAAAAAAATCACCTGGGATTTGGGACTTCGCTCGGCGAAAAGAGTCAGCCAGGACGCCATGATTTCCGCCGGAACAAGGTTGTCTCCGTGCTGGTTTTTGTTGATGTAGCAGTGGCGGCAGTGCAGGTTGCATCCCGTGAGAATGTGGAAGAACACGTTGCTGGCATGTTTTGAAAAAGAAACAGTCTTTGGAATGAGGCTCATGAGAAGATCGGGTCCGAATAATCTGAAAAGCTGATGGGGTCCGGCGTCAGTCGCCCTGGCCCTGGATTTTCCGCATGATGATGTTCATCTTGCTTTCACGGATTTTTTCCACTTCCTGCCGGGCCTTGATCAGTTCCTCGTTGGTGAGGCGCAGCCGGAGAGACATGTATTCGGCGAAGATCTTGTAGAGGAGAAGGAGGAAATCCAGTTTTTCGTCACGGTCCGCGCCGCCGGAAAGCTTGTCCCCGGCGCTGGTGTCCACGGCCAGACAGGTGGTCCGGCCCACGGCGTAGACCGAGGCCGAGCGGCTCAGGCTGTCCACGATGCGCATTTCACCGAAGATCTCGCCCACCGTGTCGATGCGTCCCAGCTCCACGCCTTCCTTCTTGATGACGATGCTTCCGGCCAGGAGAAAGTACAGCCAGGGATCCAGGTCCCCTTCCTTGATGATGATTTCCCCGTTCTCGTACTCCCTGATTTTGCTGAGTTTAAGGAGTTTCCCCAGGTATTTCGTCTCAAAATTCTTGAGAGCGGGAATGCTCATCAGTTTTTGGATGTTCTCGATATTGTCTTTCAGGTATTTGGTTTCGATCATGTTCAAAAACTCCTGGGGCAGTTTTTTGGTCGCATCAGAAAACCGTTGTCAAGCGTCACGGAAGTATCAAGATAAATCGTAAGTTACCACTATAAGCGCTTAACATTCAAGTATTTTTCAGCCACCCAGGCAGTTTTTTGAAATTCCCTCCTCAAATTTAACCGGATATTTCCCGTCAAAACAGGCCTTGCAGAAATGATTTTCCGGGTCTTTCACTCCGCTGGCTTCGAGCATCCCTTCGATGGTCAGGTAGTGAAGACTGTCAAGTCCGAGGAAATCCCGGAGCTCGTCCATGGATTTCCTGGCGGCGATCAGCTCGCCTTTCGTGGAGAAATCGATGCCGTAGAAACAGGGGAATTTGTGGGGCGGACAGCTGATCCGCATATGGACATGTTTCGCCCCCAGGTCACGCAGGGCCTTGACCCTGGTTTTCGCCGTGGTTCCCCGGATAATCGAATCCTCGATGATGATGATGTCTTTTCCGGCGATCTGTTCTTTCACCGGGTTCAGCTTGATCCTGACCGCGAAGTCGCGCATGTTCTGGGTGGGCTGGATGAACGACCGGCCCACGTAATGGTTCCTGATCATCACCATTTCAAAGGGGATGCCCGAGGCTTCCGAGTAACCCAGGGCCGCGTAGTTGCCCGAATCGGGAAAAGGCATCACGAAATCCGCTTCGACCGGGGCTTCCATGGCCAGACGGCGGCCGAAGGCCTTCCGCATCTGGTAGACATTGTGACCCGCGATGGTGCTGTCCGGTCGGGCGAAGTAGATGTACTCGAAAATGCACAGGCTCTGTTTTGGCCTGTTTTCGGGAAGGATGCTCCGGACCCCGTTTTTGTCGATGATCACGATCTCGCCCGCTTCCAGTTCCCGGATGAACTCGGCCTGGACCAGGTCCAGGGCGCAGGTCTCCGAGGCCAGCACGTAATGGCCGTTCAGGCGGCCGAGGCACAGGGGGCGGAACCCGTTGGGATCTTTCACGCCGATCAGCTCGCCTTTGCCCGTGAGCACCACGAAGGAGAACGCCCCTTCCAGACGGCCCATGGTGTCCACCAAACCCTGGACGATCCCTTTGTGGATGTTCCGGATAAAAAGGTGGATGGCGATTTCACTGTCCATGGTGGTCTGGAAGATGCTGCCCATCTCTTCCAGCTCCCGTTTCAGCTCATGGGCGTTGGTCAGGTTTCCGTTGTGGGCCACGGCGTAGGTTTTCTGCTTGTGCCGGGCGATGAAAGGCTGGGCGTTGGTCAGGTTGGAGCCGCCGGTGGTGGAATAGCGCACATGTCCGATGGCGCTGGTTCCCTCCAGCTTTTCCAGATCCTCCATGGTGTAGATTTCAGGGACAAGTCCCATGCCCTTGTGGATCTCGATGCGCTTGTCCTTCGCCACCGCGATTCCGGCGCTTTCCTGGCCCCGGTGCTGAAGGGCGTAAAGCCCGAAGTAGGTTATTTTCGCGGCTTCCGGATGTCCGTGGATGCCGAAGACGCCACATTCGTCGCGCGGTCTGTCGTAATCAATCATTTTTCCAGCCCCTTGTGATATTCCTGAACGCTTTTGACAGTCCGTTCCCTGCTTTTCAAAGCTTCCACGCCCTTGCAGTAGGCGGTGGCCCCGGCCATGGTGGTGGTGTAGGGAACCTTGTATTTCAACGCGGCCCTCCGGATCTCAAACCCGTCGTTCATGGTTTCCTTGTCGGACGGCGTGTTCAGCACCAGCTGGATCTCGTTGTTCTTGATGGCGTCCACCACATGGGGACGGCCCACGGACACCTTGTTGATTTTGCTGTTTTCGATGCCCTGTTCATGGAGATAGGCGGACGTTCCGCTGGTGGCCAGGATCTTGAATCCGTTGGCGGCAAAGCTCCTGGCGATGGGGAGCATCGCCAGCTTGTCCTCGTCCCGGACGCTGATGAAAACCGTCCCTTCAAGGGGGAGTTTCTGTCCCGCGCCCAGCTGGGCTTTGGCAAAGGCCATGCCGAAATCCTCGTCCATGCCCATGACTTCCCCGGTGGATTTCATCTCAGGCCCCAGAAGTGTGTCCACGTTGGGGAACCGGTCAAAAGGCATCACCGCCTCTTTCACCGAGATGTGGGCCGGAACCACTTCTTTTTCAAGGCCCAGTTCCTTCAGGGTTTTGCCCAGGATCACCCGGGTGGCCAGTTTGGCGAACTGGACGCCGGTGGCCTTGCTGACAAACGGCACGGTGCGCGATGCCCGGGGGTTTACCTCGATGACGTAGAGTTTTTCGTCCTTGATGGCGTACTGGACGTTCATCAGGCCCACCACGTCCAGTTCCCGGGCCATGGCTTTGGTGGCCGCGCTGATTTCGTCAAGAAGCCGCGGCGCCACACTCTGGGGGGGGAGAACGCAGGCCGAGTCGCCGCTGTGGATACCCGCGGCCTCGATGTGTTCCATGATGCCCGCGATGACGGTGGTCTGGCCGTCGGAAATGGCGTCCACATCCAGCTCGATGGCGTCTTCCAGGAACTTGTCGATGAGCACCGGGTGGCCGGGGGATGCCTCGATGGCCAGCCGGACGAAGTTTTCAAGATCGTCGGGGCTGTAGACGATTTTCATGGCCCGCCCGCCCAGGACGTAGGAGGGGCGCACCATCACCGGATAACCGATGGCTTCCGCCACC
>CAZWTY010000057.1:21279-27940 GCA_964637565.1 uncultured Desulforapulum sp. | reverse complement strand
CGGTAAAACAGGACCGCATCCTGGTCCACAGCCTGGACCAGTTGGGATGACAGGCATGGTGAAAACCGTCACGGACCTGATGGTCCAGAAAAAAAACAAACAGCGGGTCAGCGTGTACCTGGACGACGGCTACGCCTTTTCCCTCAGCCCCATGGTGGCGGCCCGGCTGGTTGAAGGCCAGGAGCTTGACGACGAGGCCATCCTCCGGCTTACCGAAGAGGACGAGCTGGAGCGGGCTTACCATCTTGCCCTGAGATACCTGGGGTACAGGGCGCGGAGCCTGGCTGAAATGGAACGTTACCTCAAGGGCAAGCGGTTTTCCCCGGCCTGCCGGAAAACGACTTTGGACCGTCTTATCCAAAACAGGTTCGTCGATGACCGGGAGTTTGCCGGCATGTGGGTGGAGAACAGGAAACGAATAAACCCCAGAGGGGCTTACGCACTTCGCCAGGAACTTCTCGAAAAAGGTGTGGACGAGGCCCTGATCGACGAAAACCTGGACCGGTTCGACGAGACCGCCTCGGCCTTTGACGCGGTGCGAAAAAAACTGGGCCTCTGGCTGAAGCTGCCGCCCGAGGACCTGCAAAAAAAAATCTACGGCTTTTTGAGCCAGAGAGGGTTTTCATACGAAACGACCCGCGAGGTCACCGAGCGGGCATGGGCGATACAAAGGGGAGACGACGATGGAACAGCATTTTAGAAACCTGGCCCTGAACCTGGTCCGGGTCACGGAAACAGCGGCCCTTGCCGCGGGAAAATTCCTGGGCAAAGGCAAAAAGGATGAAGGGGACGGAGCCGCCGTGGACGCCATGCGCCGGGCGTTTTCCGCCATCGACATCGACGGCACCGTGATCATCGGCGAGGGAGAAAAGGACGAGGCCCCCATGCTGTACAACGGGGAACGGGTGGGCAGCGGCAAGGGCCTTGCCCTGGATCTGGCCATCGATCCGGTGGAAGGCACCAACCTCCTGGCCCTGGGACGGCCCAACGCCATCGCCGTGGTGGGGGCCAGCCCCGCCGGTTCCATGCTCGACCCCGGCCCCAGCTACTACATGAAAAAAATCGTGGTGCCCCAGGAAGCAAGGAACGTGGTGGACATCGACGCCCCGGTATCGGACAACCTTCAGCACATCGCCAGGGCCCTGGGCAAAAACGTGGACGAACTGGTGGTGTTCGTCCTGGACAAGCCCCGCCACAGACAGCTCATCGAAGACATCCGGAAAACAGGGGCCTGCATCCAGATGCACACCGACGGAGACGTGGCCGGTTCCCTGATGGCCGTGAGCCCCCGGGCCGATGTGGACGTGATGATGGGCACCGGCGGAACGCCCGAAGGGGTGCTTTCCGCCTGCGCCATCCGGGCCCTGGGCGGCCAGATGTACGCCCGCCTCGATCCCCAGAGTCCCGAAGAGCGGGCCGCCATCCAGGCCCACGGCACAGATCTCGCCCAGGTGTACACCGTGGAAACCCTGGTGAAAAGCAGTGACGTGTATTTCGCCGCCACGGGCATTTCCGGCGGAACCTTCCTGAAAGGCGTGAAATACCACGCCAAAGGGGCCTTTTCCCATTCCCTGGTCCTGAACGGAAAAACCCGGACCATCCGGTTCATCGAGTCTCACCACGTGTTCGACGAACACCGGGATCTCAGGTGATAACGTTTTTCAGCAGAGGATAACGCGCCCATGGTGCCCATGAAGAAAGTGCTGATCGCATCGGAAAACCCCGACGAAGTCCGGACAGTGGCCCTGTGCCTGAACGGCCATGTCCACTGCGATGTGGCCCGGACCCCGGTGGAATGCCTGGACACCTTTTCCAAATCACGTTACGACTTTTCCTTTATCGACCTCCGGCTGATCATGGGCGACGCCCAGCCGGGCATGGAAAACCATTATTCACGATACCTTGAGCCCTTTTACCGGATTTTCCCCACGGCCGACCTGATCATCATGACCCCGCCGGAACGGATCCGGGACGCCGTGTACCTGGTCAAGGCCGGGGCCAGCGATTTTCTCACCTATCCGGTGAATCCTTCGGAAATCACCTTCATCACCGAAAGGGTCTACGAGAGAAACAGGGAAAAAGTGGAACTGGACTACTTGAGGGGCCGGCTCGCCGATACCCGGCCCGTGGTGATGGAGCAGTCGAAAAGCCCCCAGATGAAAGAGGTGTACGAAAAAATAAGAAGCGTGGCCCAGACCCAGACCACCGTGATGCTCCATGGGGAAACGGGCACGGGGAAAACCCTGATCGCCGGACTCATTCACCAGTACAGTTCCCGAAAGCACCGGCAGTTCATCAACGTCCACTGCGGGGCCATGCCCGACAGCCTGATCGAAAGCGAGCTTTTCGGCCATGAAAAAGGGGCGTTCACCGGAGCGTTCCGAAGGAAGATGGGGAAATTCGAAATCGCCAGCCAGGGCACCATCTTCCTCGACGAGATCGGCACCATCTCCCCGGCTGTCCAGATCAAGCTGCTCAAGGTCCTTCAGGACAAAACCTTCCAGAAAGTGGGCGGGGAGGCGGATATCCAGACCGATGTGAGGATCATCGCCGCCACCAACGACGACCTCCTTTCCATGGTGAAACGGGGAGATTTCAGAAAGGACCTGTACTACCGATTCAACGTGTTCCCCATCGTCATCCCCCCTTTACGGGAACGGCTCGAGGATCTGGACAGCCTTTGCCGGTCCTTTATCCTGCGTCTCAATTCCCAGTACCAGAAAGGGATTTCCGGCGTGGACCCGCTGGTGATGGAATCGTTCATGAACTACCATTTCCCGGGCAACATCCGGGAACTGGAGAACCTCATCGAAAGGGCCTACATCCTGGAAAGCAGTGAAACCCTGTCTCCGAACAGTTTTCCGGCCGAACTTTTCAAGAACAAGGGGGCGTCCCTTGTCCAGATGCCCCTGACCATTTCCATGCCCATCGCCGACGTCAGGAAAAAGGCCGTGGACAACGTGGAACGACAGTATCTGACCGAACTGCTCAGCTTTTACAAGGGACGGATGAAAATTTCCGCGGAAAAGGCCGGTGTCACACCGCGTCAGCTGTTGAAACTGATCAGCAAGTACGGCATTGAAAAACGAGATTACAAGTAGCGGCTGATTTGAAGCGGCTGAACCTGGCATTGATCCGGATACCCGCAAACGTGTGTCCTTTTTTTCCCATCGATGTCCAAAGGACTTCCACTTTTTTCCCTCTGCCCTGTCTCTTTGAAACCCATGTTCCGGGACACAAGTGTTTCAAACATTAAAAAAAAGAACTTCTTGTTCCGTTTTATTAAAAAAGGTCGCCATGATTCCGATTTTAAACCAACACGTCCATGAACAAACAAAACCGGAATTGACTCTATATCATTCTGATATATTTATTCTTTCAAAAAATACAAACCAGATCCCTCCGACAATTTCAAACCTGTACAAGAAATAAATAAGAACCAAGGGTTCCTTTTTTCCACAATTTCCGCAACCTCCCCCTTTGTTTTTATTCATCAAAATTTCATGGCACATGTTTTGCTTTCTGGATTATCCGGTTGATCACTCCGGGCTTTCCACAGTCCTGGTCGACAAGCCCGTTCAACTTTTCAGGACAAAACATTTCGTTCAATCAAAGGGGATGATACGATGAAAACGGTGTATGGCTCTCTTGTTGTGATGTGTCTTTTAGCTGTGATGCTCTGTGTTCCCAATTCAGCGGTCAGCGCGGGCCATGACGCCGCGGCAATCCTGACGCCCCTCGATCCCGGACTGGCCATGGACGGGGACGGGGATGACACCCTCTTCGCCCTGGAAGGGGACGAAACGGCCGATATGGAACAGTACGCCTATGACGAAGGCGGCGAGGACGACACCTACATGGAGGAACCGGAAGACGATTCCGACATGGAACCTGCTCCGGAGCCCGACGATTCCGGACCGGAACAAGGTGGCGGGGAAGATGAAGAGCCTGACGCAGGCGACGAAGAATGATTCCTTGACCAGAATATAACCTGACACAAGACAAAAGGCCGTGACTTTTTAAAAAGTTTTCGGCCTTTTTCTTTTGGCGCCCTTGTTTTCCTTCCCTTGCCATTCCAGACGTCTGTCACCAGAGAAAAGCCGTGTGTCTCGAGTTGCCCCATTTCCCGGGATCTGTTATGACTCTGACATTGAACCGACCGGCAAAACGATAACCCGAAGCCTCCCGAGGAACACATGAAACGACCGGCCCCGCCACCCAGAAAAAACAGTTCCCCGCAAAATCCGGGTCCAGACGCCCATGACCTGATCCACAGTCGCCTGCTTTCCACCGATGAAGCCGTCCCCTGCCTGGACACCCTTGAGCTGAACCGTCTGGAGCAATCGTTCAGATCCTGGGCGCTCTCGGCAAAAAGTTCCGGCATCCTCGGCTCCAGAAACAGAATTCTCCTGATCTTTCTTATCATCCGTTACACCGGGGCCAAACTGAACGAGGTACTTGCCCTCAAGCCGGCCGAGGATCTGGATGAGACGGCCATGACCCTCCGGTTCAAAGACAGCGACCCGAAAGATTCCAATGAAGATACCCGGATAGTTTACATACCCGAGCTTTTGGCCTCGGATATCCGCCAGCTCACCGGCGATGGTGGCCGTGCAACGAGTCTCGATGTGGACCCGGGGTTTGTCCGGAGAAAATTCTATGAACGGGCCGAGGCCTGCGGTTTCGAAAAAAATATGGGGGGCCCTGAGATGATCCGTCGCGCCCGGGCCGTGGAGTTGATGAAAAACAGCCTGCCCATTCCGGCTGTCCAGATGATACTGGGTCATTCCACCCCCGGCCTCACCACGTCCTACGTGTCGTTTTCAAAGGAGGAAATCCGGAAAATGACCCGGCTTTACATGGCCAGGGAATCATCCCGGAAGACAAGCGCCCGGAACTCGTTTTTCGGAAAAGTCGGCGAGATCCGCCAGGGAGACATCCAGAGTCAGGTCACCCTTATCACGTTGGGAGGCGACACCATCAGTACCGTAATCACAAACAACAGCCTGGAGCGCCTGGGCATTGGCCCGGGCAGCCTGCTTTCAGCGGAAATCAAGGCACCCTGGGTCGTTCTCCAGAAAAGTGTGGAAAAACCCCGGTGCAGCGCGGACAATATCCTGAAAGGCGTGATCACCCGCATCACCAAGGGGGCCATCAACGTGGAATACGCCGCCCGGATCGAGGACGGCACCGAGATGTGCTCGATCGTGGCGGCCGAAGGGGCGAACAACCTGGACATCCAACTGGGAGAATCCGTCTGGATCCTGTTCACCTGTTTTGCGGTGGTGCTTCACGCAGACTGAGACCCCGGTTCATGCTTCCCGATTGAAATCCCTCAAGATCCAGGGCCACGTGAAGGAAACCGATTTTCCGGAAAAACTCTGTCACCTCACGCCGAAGCTCCCCTGACAGAATCCTTGGGAAATCATCTTCCGAGATTTCGATCCGGGCCACATCCCCATGGTGCCGGACACGCCAGACCTTGAAACCCAGACTTCGCAACAGATCCTCGCCTTTTTCGACCATGGAAAGCCGTTCCAGACTGACCGGTGTCCCGTAGGGAATCCGGGTGGCAAGACAGGCCATCTGGGGCTTGTTGGCCGTGTCGAGCCCCATCATCAGGGACACATACCGGATCTCCTCTTTGGTGAAACCGGCCTGGGCCAGAGGGCTTGCCACCCCCAGCTCATCGGCCGCCTTCAGTCCGGGCCTGTAGTCGTTCAGATCATCGGCATTGACACCGTGGGCCAGAACGGCCAGACCCAGCTCGTCTTTCTTTTGGATCATCTGTTGAAAAAGGGCCTGTTTGCAGTTGTAGCACCGGTCTTTTCCGTTTGTGACAAACCCTTCGACGGCCATGAGATCCGGTTCGATCACGTGACAGACGATGCCTGTCCTGGCCAGGAAATCCCGGGCCACCGATTCCTCGTATGCCGAAAACACAGGGCTCCTGGCAAGAATGGCCTGGGCTTTACCCTTGAGGACATCGGCAGCCACCGCCAGAAGAAACGTGCTGTCCACCCCGCCTGAAAACGCCACCGCCAAGGAACCGTACCGTTCAATCAGACTGGACAGATGTTCAAGTTTGGCGGAAATATGATTGTTATTCATGAGTTAGGCCTGATTTAACTCAAAAACAGTTTACAATTCACCCTCAACATTATATAAGAGTTGCCTGATTACCAAGACCACGCACAACACATTGGCAGGCATCTTATGCTACTTTCAATATAAGTTCAAAGGGGATTCACATGGCAAAGGAAAAGAAAGGCAAAACGACGAAGAAGGAAGGCACCCCAAAAAAAGCGGCTCCTAAAAAAACAGCGAAACCCGCTGCTCCAAAAGCCGAAAAGCCCGTTGATCCTGAGATGGACGACGCTGCGGCCAAAGCGGATGAGGAAGCCCGATTGAAAGCGGAAGAAGAAGCTCGCCTGAAAGCCGAGGAAGAAGCACGTCTCAAAGCGGAAGAGGAAGCTCGCCTGAAAGCCGAAGAAGAGGCTCGTCTCAAAGCGGAAGAGGAAGCTCGCCTGAAAGCCGAGGAAGAGGCACGTCTCAAAGCGGAAGAGGAAGCTCGCCTGAAAGCTGAGGAAGAGGCACGTCTCAAAGCGGAAGAGGAAGCTCGCCTGAAAGCCGAAGAGGAGGCACGCCTCAAAGCGGAAGA